>CAMWRJ010000009.1 GCA_947176635.1 uncultured Mycoplasmataceae bacterium | reverse complement strand
TCTCTTGTGTATAACCCCCATATATTTTTTGTCCTTCATTTTCAAAATTACCCAAAAACAAAAATTTAAAAATTTTTGTCTTTTTTTTTTTTTTTTTGCATTTAGACTTAAATTTTGTAAATTTATTCTAATAAAGATTGAATTTCTTCTTCTGTAGGCATTTCAAAATAATCAAAATCTATATTCATATTTATTTTAGTTTTGTCAAATTTATCAAGTGGATTAAGTCCTATAGCATCAAATTCCTCATTCAATACATCTATATAAACACATTGTCTATTTTTATTTGAAACTATCACTAATGCTTGTCCTTTATTATCTGATTGAATAAATTGTTTTTCTGCTTCAGTAATAGGGTTAGGTGTGTTTTTATACATATCCACAATTGTATTTGCATCATTTGGTTTTAATGATTGAATAATTGTATATTGTGTATTTTCAATCAATGATTTTGTATAACGTTCAATATCAATACTAGCAACAAAATCACTTGGGTTTTGTGTTGTGATTCATAAACCACCAGATCTTTTTCTAATACGCTTTGACATACTAGATAAAAATTTTAATACTTCAGGGTGTTCTGCATCTATAAATAAATGAGCTTCATCTACTATTAGTAATGCTTTTTTAGGATTTTTAGAATATCCATTTAAGTTAATGGCATTTTGAATGAAAGCAATTATTAATAGCATTTGAGCTACTTTTCTATTTTGACTTGATAATGCTAATAAATTCTTAACATTAAAATCTACAATTTGCGAATCTTTAATCTTTAGAATCGAATGACCATTATATAGTGACTCATATAATCCACCATCCATAAAATTAGCAATTAAAATATCAATAATTTCCAATAATTCTCTTGCATGATTTTTATTATAAATATCTTTAGCTTTCGAAAGAATAGTTTTATCAAAATTGGAACTTAATTCTATATTTTCTAATTTTTTAATTTCTTCATCAATATGTTCAACTAGATCAGTGAAAGTAGGATATTCGTTTGGCGTTAACGAAAATAAATCTTTTTCATATAATCCAATTTTTTTATACAATCCAGTAATCAAATTTTTAATTGTTTCTAAATGTTTTTTTGAAAAATTTAGATCTAATATTTCAAATCAATCAATTATTAATGAAATGTGTGTTGAAATTAAATTACTATTAGTGATATTTTCATCATCTTCTTCATTTAATAGAATTTGCAAAGGGTTGATTTTTGAAACATTACCATTAGCAGCATCTATAACTTGTCCATCATAATATTTTGTTAACGCTACATAATCTTCTTCTGGATCCAACACAAAAGCTACCCCATTATTAGCTAAATGATTGTTTAAAATCTTTTTAACTGTTGTTGTCTTTCCAGAACCTGTATTACCTAAAACTAATCCATTTGAATTAATTCTTTTTTTATCATCTCTTAAATTTACATCAACAACAACTGGACTATTATTATGCGAACTTATTCCTAAATAACATCCACTTGAGTCAATTTGATAAGATTGCATTATAGGGAAAGAACCTGCTAATGGACCGGCTGGAAAAACTATTGAATCTGTAGCAATTTTATCATCAAAACCGTTTGGGATAATATTAGCTAAAAAATCTTTTTGCCTGTAAATCAAAGAATTATAATACATATTTTCTTCTTTTAATGCTTGTTTTAATTTCGACACATTACTTTTACAATTTGCATTAGAACTTCCATAAGTTAAAAATAAAATATTTGTATTGATTAAAATTTCTCTTCCGGTCGCAATTGAATCTTTAACTGATTCAATTACTCTCATTTGATTTTGAAATTCAGACTTTAATACAGCTTGCTTATAACGATTTACTTGATGTTCCATGTAAACTGAGTTATTAATAGATTTCTGAATAATTTTTTTAGATTGTTCTGTTGAAATTGGATGCAAATTAATAACAAAAGATGTATCTTCAATTCTTGAAATTCTATTTAATCAAAATAAATCAGTTTCCAAAGGGAATTTTTCAGAATTTAATGTCCCTAAAGAATAAAAATTATTTCCGATTTTAAAATTGTCTGAATATATATTCATTTCACCATCAGGCAATTGATTAAATTGATCTATATTTTGTTCATTATATTGCTCTAATGGTTCTCATAAATTTTTTAATAATTTTATATTTTCATCTAAATTAAGTTCTTGGCACAAAAATAATCTATTTCAATTATTTCATGAATCATTAAAATTTGCATTTAGTTCTTGTTCATTTGAACCATATACAATTACATATCAAGTATTAGCAGTAAAAATATTATTAATTTTTTCTTTACTATAAAAATCTAATAACACTTTTAATTGATTTAGTTTAGCTTTTCATTCTTGTTCAGATTTAAATGAATCTTTTTCTTTTTTTATTTCTTCAACTTTTTTATATATGTAGTTGATATTTAAATCTCAATCATGTTTTTCTTGAATCTTAATCAATGTTGTTAATGTTTCTTGATTGACTAAGATTGAATGAAATGTTTTTACAAAACTTAATTGTTCATCAAAATCACTATTTAATAAATCAATTCCATAAACTTTAAATGCTTTCAAAAATTTATTTCTATTTTTAAAATTTTGACATATTAAATTGTTTTTAATTAAACCTTTAGAAATTGTTTCATGAATTTCTTTTTCATTATATTTCTTTTTAGTTATTAAAAATTTAAGAAATATTCATAAATTTTGATAGAGTCTTAAACGGGAATTTTTACTTCTAATTAATAGTATTCCACAAAGAATACAAATACATAAACATATAATTATTTTTGCAAGTATTGGTAGATTTGGAATAGGAAATGGAATCGAAAATGCTGATGCTGCACCAATAATTATAAATACAATATCACCAATGCTAATATTTTTTCAAATTACTTTTCTTCTAGCTATATCTGTTTTAGGGACATTTGTAAAATTATCAGACATAATTATTCCTTATCACTATTTTTCATTTGTTTTTTGTATTCTTGAACTTTTAATTGATGCATCGCTTGTTTTTTAGCTTCTAAATCATCATTTCTATTTTGATATTGAGTTCATAAATCTTTTGCAGCTTGAACATGTTTTGATTTTTGGTTTTTTGAATTAGCTAAATTTCGAATTCTTGATTGTAGTTTTTCATCTCTATCAAGCATAGTAAATTTAGTTTCATCATTATTTTTATTTAATTTATTTAAAGCAGATTTTTGTTTTGATTTTATTAATGATTTTTTAATTCCAGTTCCAATACCAGCAGATAATAACCCACCTGCTAATGCACCAGGAGCTGCTAAGAAACCTAATTTTGATTTTTTAACTCCATTAGTGAAACTAGATTTTAATGAAGAACCAAATGAACCATGATCATCAGGTGATGAACCTCCACCACCATTTCTTCCACCGGAACCGCCATTGCCAGCACCACCTAAACCAAGTATGTTAGCAGCTGCTCCTAAAGCTCTTCCACCAAAACGATTTAAAATAGCACCACCTACTAAACCTTTCATTTGTGACATGCTTTCTCTCATTCCGAATGAATCGCCAAAGAAAGAAGCTAGTAAAGGACCTAATTGTCATGTACCAATTGCACTACCACCAATAAATGCTAATAATATAAATGATTTTAGTAATCATTTCTTAACATCACTAAATCCTTCAGGATTAATATTTTCAACCACGTTTGTTGAAACTGTTAATAAGTACATAAACAATCAGTAACCCATATAGTTAGCTATTATTACACAGTTTTTAGATATTACCATATCTTTTCAAAGATTCATTTTTCTTCCACCATCCGATGGAATCATTGCTGAAAAAACTGGTCCAGTGAAATATAAAAATAAAAGTTCTATAGTTTTCAAAATTATCATTCAACTCATTATTGTTACACCTATTAAGCTAAAATAAGTTGCTAAAATTTGAACTAAAAAGTTGTATTGTAGAATTTCAGAATTTCCTGGTGGCGAATAGTCGCCTGGAACTAAAGGTAAACCATTTACCCTATCACCCATAAAACCGACATTGTAAATATAATCAGCTAAATCAAAAGTGTTACCATTGCTAAAAATTTTGGTTATTGCTGCTATAAAAAATGTCATCATTATTGTTAATAAAAAGTAAAATAATGGGATTGCAATTGATAACACAACTGAAGAAAGTGCTAATTTCATTGTTTTTATCAATCTAACTTTAAAAGGTGCATCTTGAAAATTACTAGTTGCATAAATTTTGCACATTTGAATTATAAATACAACTAATCCTATTACAGAAGCAATAGCTAACATTCCAATGAACGGCCATGGAATTTTGATATCGCTTCAAGATGGAGGCACTACTACACCATTAACGATTGATGTGCTTGTGTTAAAAAATATAACTCATTGAAGTCCACCTGACATAAATTGCAAAGCATATGATGCGATTGATAGTAAACACAATGGCCCTTGAATTAAAATTACTCAAACTAACTGCAATAAAGCAGATAGAATTAAATCTCCTAAGCTAAGCATTAACTAACTTCCTATATCTAAAGATACACTATCGAAAATTATTGGGAATATGACATTTACAACAAGCGCTGAAATACCTGTTATTAGTAACCCTAAAAATCAATACCCTAAATGTTTTATGTTTTCTTGTCTTGCAGCTGGATCTTTTTCTCTTAAAATTTTTACTCCTAAAACAATTAGTGCAACAGTAGCTACAATTGCTACTATAACAAAAGCCAAGGTTAAAATAGGATTAACTCAGGTCATTATTAGATCAGTTAATCCACTAAAATCTGGACCTTGCCCTGCAGCATATAAACTTATATCTGACATTATTTATAACTCCTTTCGAATTCTTGTATTTTCTCAAATTTAATATCTTGTCTCATTTGTTCATACATTTTTAAAGCTAATGTTTTATTTCTTTCTAGCATTTTAGAAATTTCTCACTTAATTTTATCTAATATTTGTTTATCTTTGAAATCATTATTAATAATATAAGCTTTAGAATTTTTATGAGCTTTAAGACTAAATTTGTTATTTGATAATGAGTTTGAAACGTGTTTTGATTTTTTAATTTTTCCAATTATATTTTTATTAATTGATGATTCTATAGTTTTTAAAATAATATTACTTGATGTATTATTTTCGCTATCAGATAATATATCTTTTTTAATTGATTTTAAAATTGAATTACAATTACGTACATTTATATCATCATCTTGCAATTTGTATCATTCATCTAATTTAGAACTATTTAATTTATGATTATCTAATCTATCTTTTTTTAAATTATAAAGTTCTAATAAATTATTTTTGTATTCATTATATTGATTTTTTAATTCTTCATTGTTTTGAATAATATGATTAACTAAATTAGTTATTTTTTCTTTAACCTCATCATTTAGTTTATTAAATTGAAAAGTTTTAATATTATTTTTTGAAAAATAACTAATTGTTTCTGCATAGATTTCATCTTTATTAAATAAAGGCAAATTATTTTTTAAATATTCTCTATGATTTTTTAATGAACTATATAATCTATCATCTTCAACAAATTTTTCGACTTCTACTGAAAATAACTTAAAATTTTTTACATCCTTCCCACCCAAAACACCTTTTTTATGAAATGACTTATTACCACGACGATTAATATATTTTTCAGATTTTTCAAAAAATCCAATATGCAAATGTGGATTATCAGTATTTTGATGGAAAGCACCAAATATTTCTAAATCTTCTATATTAAGATTATTCGTTTCTAATAATTTTTCCAGTGATGGTTTTATAGCTTTTGAAAAGTCTTGAACAGAATAAATTTTATTTTTTTCGCAAAAATCTTTTTCAAAAGAAACAACTAAATCTCATACTAATTGATTTTTATGTAATTTAGAAAATTGTGTTTTTATTTTTTCTTTTTCTAAATTATTAATTAATTCTAATGAATTTAAATTTATAAAACTAGCTTGATTAAATGTTGCTTCTTGTCTCGTAATGTAATCAATATATTTGCCTGATGTATAATAATTTCTCAATTGATGTTCATTACCTGCAAATCTAATTTGTTTAATCAAAACCATATTTATTTTTTAATTCATTGGGGTTTTTTAAATAATAATGAATCTTCGTTTTCTAATTCAGTTCTAAGATTATTATTTGAAGATAATATATTTGAATTAAAAGTTATCAATTTACTTAAATAATAATATATTTCATTTATTTGATTTTGTTGTTCATTAAATTTAGACAAAATTAATTCTATTAAATCATCTGTTTGATTTTTAAACCCTTTTTTGATTAAAGGAATAATCATTTTAGCTACTACATTGGTTGAATTTTCATAAATCCGATCTTGAGTATAATCAATGATTAATTTTCCAAATACATCATTAAATGTTTCTTGTTCTGCTTTTGGTTTATCTCTATTGCGCATTCTAAGAATTCTTTTAAATTCTTTAATTTTTTCTTGATCATCTTTTTTATAAAATCTTATGAAAACTCCTTTTGTACTATTCTTTTTAGCCATATTATACTAATCTAAAATCTCCATAAGAAAAACCTTGCTTATGCGCTTTTATAGGATTTAAAAAAATGTAAAAAGCTAATGATATTGAATAATTTTCAGTTGAAGATGATAATTCTTTAACTTCATCTTCTGTTAATAATTTATATCTATGAGCTAATGCGAATTTCGCTATTAATAAAATTAATAAAATGAAACATAATATAGCACCTGCTACAATCATTCCTATATTAGAAGAATTTGATGTTGATGTTATTATTTTGAATTTTCCTAATACTCCTACTACTAATAAAACAGTAGCTAATAAAGTTAAAATTGTAACTAATGATATAACAATATTTTTAATACTTATTTTCATATTTCCTCTTTAAATAAATTTATAATATTTGCATCCTGAAGTAGTTTTAGTAGCTACATCATATTTTCTTTTTATACATTGTTGTATTTTTGAACCATTTGATAATTCTTTTTCAATTATATTGTTTTGACAGTAAGGACATTTTCCTATTACTGTCATTTTTTGTGATTCGCTCTTATTTGATTTTAAAGAAATAAAAGAATATAATTTTGTTTCAAATATATCTAAAAAATCATTTAAATAATTTTTGTAATTTGATTTACCATCAGCGATCAGATCTAATTCTTTTTCCATGCTAGCCGTAAATTCATAATTAATTAGTTCATCTCATTTATCTAATAAAGATTGGTTTGCATCTCTTCCTTTATCTGTTGTTGCAATAATTTCATCTTTATTTACTGATGTGTATTCTCTAATATTATTAATTTCAACTGAAGAAGCATATGTCGATGGTCTACCAATACCTAATTTTTCAAGCTCTTTAATTAATGTTGACTGAGTAAATGGTTTAGGTGGTTTTGTTGTCTTAGATTTAATTAAATTTTCAAAATTACTAGCTTGATAAATATTATTTAATTCAAAGTTGATGATTTTATCTTTTTTATCTTTATTTAAATAACTATTAAATCCAAGATCAATAACTATTTCACTATTACATTGAAAATAATCTAAATTGTTTTTAAATTTAAATGTTGTTTGTTCAGTTTCACAAGGTTTCATAAATTGTATAATTGTATTTTCATAAATCAATTTATATGTTTCAAATTGATTATGATCTAAATTAGTTGGATTAATTTCTTCTAAATGAACTACTCTTATAGCTTCATGCGCATCTTGTACGCCTTTAGAATTTTTGTTATTGAATTGAAATTCATTACTAGCTAGATCAGGAAATTTTTCTTTGACGAAATTATAAGCTTGTTCACAAAACACTTCGCTAATTCTTGTTGCATCTGTTCTAGGATATGTTATTAACCCAAGTTGATATAATTCTTGTAAAATTTTCTCTGCTTGTTTAGAATTTATAGATAATTTATCAATTAGTTTTGCTTGAATTGTTGATGTCTTAAATGGTTTTGATGGATATGATTTTTTGTATTCTTTGTCACCTATTTCAATTAATTCAAACTTATTTTCATTTAAATATTTATTTTGATAATCTTGGATTTCTTCAAGAGTTGCAAAATTTAACTTTTCTTCATCACCAGTAAATAATAAATCATCATTTTCTGTTTCAAAATGATTTAAGACTATATCATCATTAATAATTGGTTCAAAATAATATGTTGTTTTGGGAATAAAATGTTCAATTTCATCTTCTCTTTCTTTTACTAATTTCAAAACTACTGATTGCACCCTTCCTGCACTAGGTAAATTTTTGGTTTGTTGTAAAAATTTACTTAACCCATAACCAATTTTTTTATCTAATGCAATTCTTGCTAAATAAGAATTCACATAATTAATATCTATTTGCTTAGGGTTTTTAATTGCATAATTAATTGCAGGAGAAGAGATTTCATTAAAAGTTATTCGCTTTATTTTTCATTGATTAGATTTATTAATTTTATTATATACATGTCAAGCTATTCCTTCACCTTCACGATCAGGGTCGCTTGCTATATAAATATTTTCTACATCATTAGCTATTTTATTTATTTCACTCATAGTTTTAGATTTACCATCAATGAATTCAAAATTAAAATTTAAATTTTTAGAAATTCCGGTTTGATCAAACTCATTATCTTTTAATCTTTCAATATGCCCACAAGTAGCAATTACTTTATATTCTTTTCCAAG
Organism: uncultured Mycoplasmataceae bacterium; assembly: GCA_947176635.1. GTDB lineage: Bacteria > Bacillota_I > Bacilli_A > Mycoplasmatales > Mycoplasmoidaceae > Ureaplasma. The sequence goes on along the minus strand of CAMWRJ010000009.1, from coordinate 2,952 downwards.
TATTTCAGTAATTTTTTTTAATTTACCAGCACCTTCAATAATAACTAAATTCATTATGTTCCTCCTTTCTTTTCTAGAAATTTCAAATAATTAATTTTTGATACTTCTATTAAATTAATTCCATCTTGAAAATCTTTTTGAATTCTTATTTCATTTTCTTTTTTAGTTTTTTCATCTTGTCCATTTGAATAAAATTCATATAAGTTTGGGATTATGGATGTAGGTTTACTAGGTGTTATCTGATATTGAAAACTTTTAGGAATTGGACTTAACATCAATTTTTTATTAAAATTTAAGCTAAATTCAATTGAATTTATGTAATAAACTAAATTATTAAATTTATTTGATATGTATTGATTATAAAAATTTGAAATGACATTTGGTCAATACAACATAAAATGATTATTTGTTATATTTCTAGAAACAACACTATTTAATAAATCTATATATGGTGTTTGTGGAATTGGAAGTGGTAGATATGCAAATATTTCTTTTTCATCTTCTATATTTTTATTTTGATTACAATATTCATAAAATGATAAGGATACTAAATTTAATCCATATCAATATATTTTTGGAATTTCTAATAATATGGATAAAAAATTAGGAATAGCCACTGTTAAATAATTAGCATCATCATTTTTATATCATTCATCAAATTTATTATTTAGATCATTCAATAAACTTTTTTCTTTTTCTTCATAACCTAAATATAAATTTAAATAATTATCAAATTTAGGAAAATTTTGTTCAGGTTTTGTAGAAGCACAAAAATTTTTATTGTATCAAAATGAAATATTATTTAATGTTGATTCATAAATTTTAGTAATAGAGTCACTAGAACTATAATCAATTGTTTGGTTATTAGTCTCATTATTCGGTGGTGAATTTGAACTTGGTGGTAAATCAGGATTAACACTAGGTTCAAAAACTCCACAAGACGTAACTATTAATGGTGTAGCTATTGTAATCGTTACTAAACCAAGTGTTCCTAAAATTATTCCAATTTTATTTTTTTGTAGCATATAAAAACACAAAAACCATACATCGTAGTGATATATGGTATGTTGTTCTAATTGTAAATTTTTTTAAATGAGTTATGTATTTATAATTATATCAATTTAAATTTATTTTTTAAAGTTATTTATTAATAATTAATGTACCCTTTTAATGTTTTATTTAATTTAATTTTTTATGTAGTGTCAACTAAAATCGATAGTAGTGTAAACTATAAAAAAATAACCGTCAATTATAAAAAAATAACCGTCAATTATCAGTGGTAAAATAAAAAAAATTTAGCTCTTTGAACTAAATTTTTCAATTAGATATATGCAAAAATAAACTACTCTATAGTAGCTTTATTTTATATTTTTTAAGTATTAAAACAATTTTAAATTTTTTAATAAATGAGCATTAAGCTCTATACATAATTTTTGTTCAGATTCAGATAAGTTATCTCATTTTTGATCTAAATTTAATTCTTTTAAAATTATTTTTCTTAAATTTTCAGAAAACATCATTCAAATTTCAAAAGTAGTTTTATTTGGATTATTTTTAAATAAATCTAAAATTCTTTTTTTATTTAATAATTCCAAATTTAGATCTAATATGTTTTCATCGTTGAGACCATAATCAACAATTGCTTTGTTTTCAAATTCTTTATCTGAACAATTATTTTTTCATATTTTTGTTTTAAAGAAATATATATTTAATTCATTGAATATTAATTTAACTGCTCTTTCGACCATTCAAACAAAATCTTTATGATGACAATATTTCTTTTGCTCATCTGTTAAATCATCTTTATTTACATATTTTATTTTTAATAAGTTAGCATGTTTAATTATTAATTTTGAAATTCATTGTTTTGAACAACCAACAATATCACTCAGAAATTCACAAGAAGGAAGGATAAAATAATTTTTTTGCTGTAGTCAAGAGAAAATAAATCCATTAATTAGCATAATGAACATATATTCTAATTTTCCCTTATATTTTTGTTCATAGCTATTTTTTAATATCTTTCTACTCATTTCTCTAAGTTTATGTTGATATTTCTTTATAGCTTTCGCTCTGTTTGTTTCAGGATTACTTAAATTCATTTTAATTACCTTTTAAATTTTATTAATATTTATCTTCGAATGCACCATTATCGTATTTAGAAAAAACTGAATTTAATGTGACACGAATTAAATCAAATTCCTTTTTTGATTTTGGTATTTTTTCAGGATGTTCTGAAAAAACTTTTTCCATTAAAATTTTTTTATTAACCGAACCATTTGATTCTCAAATTTTTTCAGCTTGTTTAAATAAAAAATCATAGCATTCATCTAATTCTTTTTCAGAATATGAAGCTAAAATTTCACGATCAGGGTCAAAATAAGAATTCATTGATGAAAGTAAAAAAGATAAGCGATTTCTTTTCTTTTCTTCTTTTAAACATTCATTACAAATAATTTTATCTTCTGTATCTTGGAGATTTTTGTTTGTATATAAATTTAAATCTGGAGCCAAAAATAATTTTTGACAAAATTCACAAGAATATTTTGGTTCTTGAATCAAATCATTTATTATTTTTTGTTGTTCAACTAAATCCATTTACTATCTCTCCATTTTTAGAATTATTTATTTTTGTATTTGTTTATGATAAATGTTAATTCATCTGCTAAATCAAAAATGCAATTTTTTATTTTGTTAATTTCTTCATCTTCAAAAATATTTTTATTTTTCAAAAAAGAAACGAAAAGCAAATTTATTATTTCCATTTCTTCAGTAATCTCTTTTGCAATTTTGTTTAGTTCTTTCTTTTCCATGTTAATTTGTTTTCTTTGATTTGCAAATTACTACACATAACTAACTTAAAAAAATTTACAATCAAAAACAACAACATCCTTTCATCTTAAATTTTGACGACTTGGTGTTGTTGTTTCTCCCAGTTCACGAAACACTCTC
>CAMWRJ010000008.1 GCA_947176635.1 uncultured Mycoplasmataceae bacterium | reverse complement strand
ATAGCGATCAAATAGTTGTTAGTTTAAAATCTTATGAATATTTAAAATATGAAATTGAAAATAATTCTAATTTTAAAATTAATAATAACAAATTAATTATTAGTAATTTAAATTTCTATATTGATGGTGTTTTATTATCTAAATCTGATTTCACTATTGGATTTACTAATTATACTGTTCCAGGTCCTAGTAACACAACTCAAATGGTAAGATATAAAATTTCAGTAGATAATGGAGAACCTGATTATGTTCCTGTTGTTAAAGGATATAATGGTACAAAGAAAAAAATAATCTTCCCAGAGAAAATTACTGATGAACCTATAGATTTAATTTATAAATTTAGTAATAATAGTACTGAATCAGTTGATATGAGTGCTTTAAATACATGAGCGGGATTTGCTAGTGAAAGACCAAATGTTAACCCTGGTGTTTTAGATTTTAAATCAAATAGAATTTCAAATAGTATGTTTTATGAACATTATTATCTAAAAAAAGTCATTTTACCTAAAAATACTAAAGAAATAGGAGCATATGCTTTTTTTAAATGCCAAAATTTAAAGAAGATAAATCTACCAAATAGTTTAAATGTAATAGAAGAATATGCATTTAATTCAAGCGGCTTAGAATCATTAGTAATACCACCAAGTGTTATAACATTAGGTAGATCAATTTTTTATAGTGTTTATTCTACGCAATGAGTCAAAATTTCATCAATAATTCCTAATATTGATCCTAACACTTTTGTTACAAATAAATCTAATAAAATAACTATATATGTACCAACTCAAGAATTAAAAAATCATTATGACGATTTAGTTAATAAAAATAAATTAAATAACATTAAAGAAATAATAGTTGGAGAACCACCAGCTAATTAATAACAAACAAAAACAAGATTTTGCTTTTTAAGACAAGATCTTGTTTTTTAATCATTATTTAATATTTTTCATTAAGAAATCTTTAATAAAATAATACACTGCAATCATGGCTCTAACATCATTTTCACAATAGATTTTAGAATCATGTACAATTTGATTTCATTCATTATCATCAACTAAATTTAAGAATCTACATGCTGTTTTTTGTTGACATAAAGCACCATTATTAATATTTAGTTTTTTATAATCATGACATTTAGTTTCAACAAAGATATTTGGTGCATATTTTTCAATTAAAGGTAAAACTTTTTTAATTGAATAAAAACCACCTAATTCTTTAATTAGAATATAATTTTTGTTTAATGTAAAGAAATCAGCTAAATCATAAACGTTTTCAATAATGATATTAATTTTTTCTGAATATTCTTCATCATTAATATATTCTTTCATTTCTTTTAATCTACTATTTTCAAATGATTTATTATAGACAATATAACTACAATCACTACCTTCATATAAATCATCTATAATTTGTTTAAATCATTCTATTTTAATATCTTTTGGGTCAATCATTAAGTTATTACATTCTGAAATGTAATTTTGTGAATCAATTGTTTTAATGATTGAACATTGAGTAACAATTTGAGTAAATGCATATGTGTTATCAATTACTCTAAGAGCTGAATTGATTGTTTCAAAGTCAAAATATACTTTTTTATCTTTTAGTTCAGATAAGCGATTTTCAGTTTCTTCTTTGTTTAAATAACTGAAATCTCTAGAATTATAAACAAAATAATTTTCATATGGTTTTGATGGTAAGAAGTATCTTTCTATTTGGAAATTGTTTGGAATACCATTTTCAAAGTCTTTTAATGCAATTCCATTTTGTTTTACAACATTACCTGAATATTCAAATAATTTATAACCTTCACTAGCATATAATTTTCTTAAATCTAATCATAAATCTGTGTTTTTAAATTCTGATTTATCATTATATGAAGGATAAAATTTTCCAGGTAAACTAGCTTCATTTAAACTATTTTTAACACTTCATAATTCTTCAATTACTTTATTAAAATTTACATCTAATTCTAAGATAGCAGTTTTTTTCGCTTTAGTGCGACTATGTTTAAACTTATCTTCATCAAAATAATTATTTAGGATTTCATTAATTTCAATAGATTTATCTTCAAAACTGCGTTTGTCAGTTTTTATACCAATTTTTTTATCTTGGATCTCTTGTTCACTCATTGAGTTTTTATCAACTGGTACAGTTTTAGAAAGATTAATTGTGTTAGTGGTAATAAATGAAACATCACCTTTATTTAATTTTTCATAAGCTATTAGACATAATTCATAATAAAAATTAAATTTAGTTAAATAATCAATATTTTCAATTACTTTTTTTTGGAAAACTAAATCTAAATAATGAACTCATTTGCATGATGATGTTGCTTTATTTTCAATAATAGTAATAATGTCATCTTCTTTAATTAAAAAGTCACATTTAGTTACAATATTTCTTTTTTCATCAATAAAAGTAGGTTGGAAAATAATTGCATTAGTTTCAGATAAAATTACATTTTTTGTTTTTTGTGCTAAATCATCAATATTTAGTTTTTCTTTATCAAAGTCAAAAACTTTAAACTGATTATTTTTGTTATATTTATTGATAATAAATTCTTTAGCTTTTTCTTCAATAATAACCCCTTCAATCATTAAAGGATTATTTTTATCAGCATCTTTAACTTTAATAAATTCTTTTAAAAATTCATTTAAATATTCTGAGTCTTGTTGATTATTAATTTTTTCTCAATCAGTTGAATCATAATTAAATTTATTTTCTTTATAGTTATTAAATGTAGATTCTGTGGTTTGATCAGTTTCATATTCTTCATCTTCATCAGAGACACTAGCATGATTTATTGAATATAAACTATATTGAGCTTTTAAAGCAGCTTGCACTTCAGCATTTGTAAAGAATCACATTGCTTTTTGTTTTGTATAATAAGCAATATAATCATATTTTGAAACATATTTTGATTTTTTCATATTCTATTCTTTAAATAATTCCTTATAAAATTCGTTGTGATAAATTTGAGAGATTTCTACTTTTTCTTTATTTGGTAATTGAATAATCTTTAATAAAATATCATTTGTTGATGTTGAGATTAAAATTCCATCTTTGGATAATGAAATGATTTTATTTGTTGAATTGTGGTTTGAATCTAATATTTGGGCTTCATAAACTTTAATGTCTAAATTTTTAAAATTTCATAAAGCTATCGGTTTTGCATTTAAACCTCTAATTTTAGCATCAATGCTTTTAGCATCTAAATTGAAATCTAAATATCTATCTTCTTTTTTAATATTATATGCAAATGTTACATCATTAGCATTTTGTTGTATTCATTTTGTATCATTATAAAAAATTCTTGGAAGATAAAATAAAATGAATGGTTCTAATAAATCAGATAGTTTTTGATATAGACTACTCATTGTTTCATTTGGTTCAATTTCACAAACCATTTGATCGCAATAATCACCTGCATCCATTTCTTTTACCATTTTCATTAATGTTCAACCTGTTTTAGTTTCTTGATTAATAATTGCTCAATGGATTGGGGCGCCACCTCTTAATTTAGGCAATAAAGAAGCATGTAAATTGAATGCGCCATATTTTGGTATTTCTAATATAGAAGTAGGAACAAATTGACCATAAGCACATGTAATGATTGCATCTGGATTTAAATTAATTAACTCAGATTTAATTTCAATAATTTTTTCAGGTTGATATAAAGGAATATTTTTTTCAATAGCAAATTGTTTTACTGGTTGAAAAATAATTTCTTTTTTTCTATTTAATTCACGATCAGGTTGACACACAACAGCAACAACTTCAATGTTTTCAACTTGCATTAAATATTCTAAAGCACTTTTAGCAATGGCTGGAGTTCCAAAAAATATTACTCTTTTATGAGTTAGCTTTTCAATTTCTTCTTCTTTAGGTTCAATTTCATGCAAAGTATCATTGATATATCTTTCTCACAATTCTTTATTATCAATCATATTTTTCTCCTAATAACTTCAAATAAATTATTATAACAATTAATTAAATTAATCTATCTTTATAAAACATTATATTACTTGAAAAAATAAATAAATTATCTATTTATTCATTTAAAGAATTTAATGTTTAAAAAACAAAAGATTGAACTTAAAATAATTGGAGTAAATAATAATATTGGTTTTTCTCAACCAAAATAAACAATATAATTATCTGCTACTACTGGTTTATAAATTACTTCAGTATTTATTGCAAAATTAAAGATATCATTCATTTCTGGAGTATATGTAAAAATTGTTGCAATATTCATTAAGTTAACGGGATAACCAATTGGATTAATCAGTGCTAAATATTTTAAAAAACTAATTTCTACTCATTGAACAATTGGTAAGATTTGACCACTTAATGTTAAAGTTAATAACATTACACCAAATCCAGCAAATTGAATTGTTATAGGATTGTTAATTATAGTTGAAATTAATAACGCAAAAGAAATTGTTTGAAAGATTAATAAAAAGAAACTAACAATTAAAGAAAGAACATTAATATTACTAATTACATCTTGAAAAGTTAAAGTGTTTATAAAATTATTTTGTACTTCAACTTTGTATTCAGTTGGGTTAGTACAAAATAAGAAAAATATACATGTGTTCAATAAACAAAATCCAAAAATAATCATTAAATAATAACCAATTAAAATTGATAAATATTGAATTTTAGTTAAACTTTCATTTTTTAGTTTTCTTAAGAATATTGATTTTCTAAATTCTAAATTAGTAGCAGCTAATGAAAAGAAACATAATGGGAAAACAGTGAAAACAATAATACCACTAAATGCATTAATATACAAGTATGGTCTTTCTTTAGCAGTTGCCATTCCATAAAATACTAATATAAAAATGAATGGAATTAAAACACCAAAAACAGGACCAATAATTGATTTTCAAAAATATTTATTAATAAGTAAAAATAATGATAATGATTTAGGTTTCACACTAAAATCTAATTGAGTATTTTTATTGAAGTTTCTCTCTTTTATCATTTTATATACTCCTTATTAACGACTTGAAAAATTGAAGTTTCTTATACCAAATACTAAAAATAAACTGCTATAAATAATTGGCAAAAATATAAATAAAGGTTTAAATCAATTTTGGAATATTATTCTATCTTTTACAAGAACAACATTACTTGAGAAATCAAATAAATTGTTTAAACTAAAATCTCATGTTTGTAAATTTATAAAGTTAATTGTTGTTGAAATATTTATTGATAAAATTGGTTGACTTAATGGAGAGAATAATGCAACATATCTTAAAAAAGTTACCTTATCTCATTCTTCAATTTGAATAACTACTCCACAAAATAATAAACTCAAAAAGATAATACCAATTGAAATAATTTGAGCTAATAATGAACTTTTAATAAATGTAGATAATAATATTGCAAAAGATATTGCTACTGTAAGTAACATAAAAATAGAATAAAATACAGCACCATAATTAATTTTTTTAATTGCATCTCAAATATTAATATTTTTTGAATATAAATCCATATTTTTAGTAATCGCTGCAATTGATATATAGAAAATGAAATTTATTAAACAAATTGCTAATTGTACAAGAAAGAAATAAGTAAAAACTAACAAATTATATCTATATCTACTAACATTTTCTAATTTTAGTTTTCTTAAAAATATTGATTTTCTAAATTCAATATTCATTGCTGGAATTGTTAATAAAGAAATTGGTAACACTGAAATTCCAAGAACTGCATAAATTGAATTTATATAAAACCCAGGATTATCTTTATTTATAGAAATTGCTAAAAATAACAACAAGTAAGTAACTGGCACAATTAATGAAATCAATAGCCCTCATAGTGATTTTAATAAGTATTTGTGCATCAAATTGAGCGTTGCTAAATTTAATTTATGATTTTGTTTATTAATTTTCATATTTCTTACCTTCTTGTTCATTTAAAATATTTAATATTTAAATAGCAAAATAAAATACTAAATAAAATTGTGCCAAATAATAATAGTGGTTTTTCTCAAGCAAAATAAACAATATAATTATCTATTAGTATTTGTTTATTAATAGCTTCAACATTAATAGAAAAATTAAAGATATTATTCATTTCTGAATTTGGAGTCAAAATTATTGATATATTCATCAAATTGAATGGATAACCAATTGGATTAAATAATGTAAGATATCTAAAAAAAGTAATTTGTGGTCAATGAACAAGTGGAACAATTTGTCCACCTAATGTCAATGTTAAGATCATCAACCCAAATCCAATAAATTGAATTGTTATTGGGTTATTAATTACTATAGAAATCAATAAAGCAAATGATATGCATTGAAAAATTGTTAAGAAGAAACTTACAATTAAAGATAAAACATTGATTTGAGCCATTTCATCTTTAAAAGTTAATGTTTCTGTAATTCCACCTGTTATTTCATTAGTATATTTATATTCAGTTTGATTAGTGCAAAATAAAAAGAATATGCATGTATTTAAGAAACAAAATCCAAAAATAATCATTAAATAATAACCAATTAAAGTTGATAAATATTTAATTTTGCTTAAACCTTCATTTTTTAATTTTCTTAAAAATATAGATTTTCTAAATTCTAAATTAGTAGCGGCTAATGAAAAGAAACATAATGGAAAAACAGTAAAAATAATAATCCCACTAAACATGTTAATAAAGAAATAAGGTTGATTATTAGCTAATGCTATACTGTATCAAACTAGAGTAAAAATAAAAGGGATTAAAATTGAAAAGATAGGACCAATAATTGATTTTCAAAAATTTTTATTAATTAACAAAAAAAGAGATAAACATTTAGATCTATATTTAAAATCTAGTTGCAGATTTTTATCTAACATAATAATTTATCATATTATCAACACTACCAAATACATCAATAACTTCTTGTTTAGTAGCATTTAATTTAACTGTTTTATCTGCAATAACTAAGTATCTATCTGGTATGTCTTTAATAATATCTATATCATGACTAATTAATACCATTGTGATATTATGTTTTTTAATAAATTTTAAAATGTAGTTTTTGATTTGATTTCTAATTGCTATATCTAATCCAGTTGTAAATTCATCTAAAAATAAAACTTTTGGTTTAGACATCAAAGCAATTAATACATTTAATCTTTGTTGTTGTCCACCTGATAATTTTGAAGCTCTTGTTTTTAGAAGTGGTTCAATATTAAAAGATTTAATCATGTCTTCTAGTTCTTCTTTTTCAATTTCATTATTAGAAATTTGAATTTGGAATTCAATAACGTCTTTTACTGTTAATCCAAATGGAAAACTAATATCTTGAAATTGCACACCAATTTTTTCATTATTTGACAAATGACTAATAATTTCGCCAGATGTAGGATTGCTAACACCACTAATGATTTCAGTTAATGTTGTTTTACCACAACCATTACTTCCTAGAATAGATAAAATTTCACCATCATAAATTTTGAAATTAACATTTTCTAGCACAATATTTTCTTTTTTAGAGAATGTTTTTTTAAAAGACTTATTAATATTTTTTAGTTCAATTAGTGTTTTTAAATTATTAGTATTATTATCAAAAATAACACTTTTAAAAATGTTATTTTGTTTATCTGATTCTTGTTGTTCGAGATTAATTTTTTCTACATTCGACATTTTTAATTTCTCCTCCACCTAAGCAATATTTATTTTGATATAAAACACAATATTGACCAGGCACTATATTTTTTTGTGGATGATATTTTACTATAACATTATTGTTTATAATCTCGATGTCCACTTTTTGTAATGTTTGTCTATGTCTAAATCTAGCATAAATATTTTTTAATTTTTTTGGTTGATGTATTCAATTAAAATTTTGTAATTCACAATAATTTGAAGATAAATATTTTTCTTCTAAATCATTAGGAGCAACATAAATAATATTGTTTTCTTTTTTGCAAATAAAATACTTTTGATTTAAACCACCAAGATTTAAACCTTTTCTTTGTCCAATTGTATAAAATTGTGTTCCTTTGTGTTTTCCAACAACTTTATTATTTGTAATGTCAATAATATCACCTTCATTAACTGGAATATAATTGCTTAAGAAATTAACTAAATTTCTTTCACCAATAAAACAAATACCTGTTGAATCTTTTTTGTTTGCTGTAATCAAATCATGTTTTTTAGCAATTTCTCTTACTTTAGTTTTTTTAATTCTTGATAAGGGAAATAAAACATTTTTTAGCTGATCATTAGTTAATTGACATAAAAAATAAGTTTGATCTTTATTGTCATCTTTACATAATTTTAAATAACTTTTATCCTTTTTGTGTTTAACTGATGCATAATGACCAGTTGCAATATAATCACAATTAAACTTTTGTTTTGCAAATTCTAAGAAAGCATCAAATTTAATGTATTTATTACAAAAAACATCAGGATTAGGTGTTAAGTTATTTTTGTATTTTTCTAAGAAATCTAAAAAGACTTTGTCTCAATATTCTTTAATAAAATCTTTTTTATAAATTTCAATGCCTAATTTTTCAGCAATTGCTTTTGCGTCATCAAAATCTTTTTGAGCATCACATTTTTCATCTATTTGTATAAAGTTATTTTCTGCATTTGCAACACTATCTCAGTTTTGCATAAAAACTCCAATAACTTTATAACCTTGTTGTTTTAATAATAAAGCACTAACAGAGCTGTCTACTCCACCACTTAAACCAACAACAACAGTTTTTTGAGTCTTATTCAACTTGTTCACCAGTTAATGAGAATCTAGATGCTGATAAAATTTTAACTTTTACAATATCACCAGGTTTACAATTTTTAGCATTGAAGTTAACCACTTTTTGGTTTTCAGAATAACCAGTTAAAACATTATCATTGTTTTTAGAATTACCCTCAACTAATACTTCTAATGTTTGTCCAACATATTTTAAATTATTTTCTTTTGCATATTTTCTAACTAATTCATTTAGCATTTCTAATCTTTGTTTTTTTTCTTCTAAGCTAACATTATCTTTAAAATTTGCAGCAGGTGTACCTTCTCTTGGAGAATACACAAATGTATAAGCATTATCAAATTTAATTTGGTTATATAAATTAATTGTGTCCATAAATTCTTCATGAGTTTCATTTGGGAAACCAACAATAATATCAGTACTAATTGCTACATTTGGAATGTTTTCTTTAATGTAATTTATTTGTTTTAAATAATCTGAAATTGCCATTTTTCTATTCATTTTTAATAAAATGTTTTCATTACCTGATTGAATTGGTAAATGAACAAAAGGCATAATATTTTTATGTGATTTCATTACATCAATAATTCTATTATCTCAATTAAATGGGTTACTTGTAGTAAATCTTAATCTTGGTACATTTAATTTAGCTACATCAGCTAATAAATCAGCAAATAAATATTTTTGATTATCTTCAAAATCAATACCATATGAGTTAACATTTTGACCTAATAATGTAATGTCTTTATAACCTTTTTCAACTAGTTCTTGCACTTCTTTTAAAATATCTTCTTTTCTTCTGCTTCTAATTTTTCCTCTAGTGTAAGGTACGATACAATATGTACAAAATTTATCACAACCATATGTGATATTTACTCATGCTTTAATGTTTGAATCTCTTGTGACTGGTGTATTTTCTACAACATCACCTTCTTTAGATCAAACTTCAACTACTGTTTCTTTACTAAAAATTACTTGTTCTAAAACTTGTGGAATTCTATGGATATTGTGAGTACCAATGATAAAATCAACATTATCATGTTTGCTTAAAATTTTATTAACTACACTTTCTTCTTGACTCATGCATCCACTTACTCCTAATATTACATTAGGATTGTTATTTTTAACTCTTTTTAAATATCCAATTTCTCCGAAAACTTTATTTTCTGCGTTTTCACGAATAGCACAAGTATTTAAAATAATTAAATCAGCTTTTTCAATTTCTTCAATTCATGTGTAGCCTAAAATTTCTAAGATTCCTTTCATAGTTTCAGAATCTCTAATGTTAGATTGACATCCATAAGTTCTGATGTGATACGTTTTATTTTTGCCAATATTTGTTACATTTTCTGGAATTAGAAATGAATCATTTAATATTTCAGATTTTTGAATTCTTTTTCTAGCTTTGTCTAGGTTTGGCATAAAATATTTGCTATAGTCTTTATTTTTCATTTTTTACCCCTTAAGATTAGAAATATTAAATATATTATAAATTAAATATGTTAAAATAATTTTCTATAATTATTGTTTATTATAAGGATTAAAATGAAAAAAGAAATTCTAATTACAATTGGTGCGATTTGTGGGACATCATCAGTTGTTGCAGCTGGTGTATTCTTACCATCATTATTTTTGACTTCATCACCTAGCACTATTCAAATTAATTCTAATACTTCATTATTTGCAAAAAATACAAAAGCTAGTATTTCTGTTAAAGAAGCATTATTAGGAACTAAAAAAATTAATAATGGTAACTATGTTTTATATTTTGGAAGTGAAGGCTTTGATAGTAACTTCAAATTCTTATATGATGTTCCAAATGGAGCTGATATTGAAGAATTAAAAATTAAAAAAATGTCTGATGCAAACAAAGAATTATCAGGTGATTATTGATCTGCAATTAATTATGTTTTAAACAATGCACATTCAAATGAAAACATTGGTACAAAACCTGAATTTATCGCTTATGTTCAAACATTAGGTCCTTGAACTTTGCAAAGTCGTGAAATAATTGCTACAGAAGTTACTAATTGTTTAAATGATGTATTAAGCTTTAAAGATAATTATTCAAATTTATCAACTGAAGATAAAGATGTTGTTGTTAAAAAATTTAATTTTGTAAAAACAAATATTAAAGAAAATGCAATTGTAAAAAGATATTTGAATTATAGTGAAATTACTAGTTTTTATGCTAGTTTAAAATTACCATTTTCAAATTTTGTAGATAATGCAGATAATCTTCCAGATGATTTAAAAAACAAAACATTATATGAAGCAGTAAATTGAAAAATTGAACCAGCAATAATTGAATTTAGAACAAGTCCATTTGCAACATATACAACATGAGATTCTCAAGTTAAATATTATGATTCATCATCATATGCACAAGAATTTAGAGATTTATGATCATTTATAAAAAATTATCCTTTATACAGTAGAGTAAAAGATATAGACACTACAGTTGGTGTTATTGTAGGTTATAAAAATGGACAATTAGTTGATTTTTATGAAGGTTCATTTAATCCTGAAGATGCTGGTGATAATGGAGATACAGGTGAAGATACTGGTAGCGAAGGAACAGATTCAACAACTCCACAATCACTTACTTTCTCAGCATTAAGAGAAGCACAAACCGATAAAGATGTTATTCCTGAACCAACATCAAATTCTTTTTATACTTGATTAAAAGCATCATATCCTGTTGAAAACAATAATTAACAACAATGCTAATTTATAAAAAAAATAAAAAACTATATAAAGTTTGTAAATTAAATAATATTCCAATTATTAGAAAAAAAACTGCAAGATTAATTAATAGCATTATTAATAAAAATAAATATCATTCATTATTAGAAATTGGTACTGCTTATGGTTTTTCTTGCAGTTTATGAATACAAAATAAAAATTTAGATAAAATTATCTCAATTGAAAAGAATTCTGAAAATCATTTAATTGCAACAAAATATGTTAAAGATGAAAAATTAATACTTTTAAATGATGATGCTTTTCAAATAGATATTA
>CAMWRJ010000007.1 GCA_947176635.1 uncultured Mycoplasmataceae bacterium | reverse complement strand
GTAGATTTAGTTAATAACAATAATTTATTTATTATTACAAATGATAAAAAAATATTAAAACCAAATCATGTATTTTTTAAAGAAGAAGTATGCTTTAATCCTATTTATGCAAAAAATGAAGATGATAATAAAATTATTGAAATTATGAAATGCATTAAACATGATCAAAAAACTTCTTTATACAATTTAAATGAATTAAAACCATCAAATAATTATTTAAATTTTAATTTTGAATATGATGAAATTTCAATCCAAAACACAAATTATATTATTGAAAACACAAATTTAGTTATTCCTAATAATATAAATAATTTTGTTGATTTTAAAATTCCAGAAAATTATAATGATAAAAACAAATATTTTTATGATTTAGTTTATACAAATTTAGTTAAAAAAACAAAAGATTTTTTAGATTTAGATAAACAAGCTTATATTGATAGATTAAATTCTGAATTTGAATTAATCAAACAAAAAAACTTTATTGATTATTTTTTAGTAGTAAGCGATTTTATTAATTATGCAAAATCTAAAAAAATAGTAATTGGCCCTGGTAGAGGATCAGCTGCTGGTAGTTTAATTTCTTATGCATTAAATATTACTGAATTAGATCCAATTAAATATAATTTATTATTTGAAAGATTTTTGAATCAAGCTAGAATTTCAATGCCTGATATTGACATAGATGTAATGGATATTAAAAGAGATAAAATTATTACTTATTTAATTAATAAATATGATTGAAAAAATGTTGCACAAATCATTACATTCTCAAAATTTAAAGCTAAAATGGCAATTAGAGATGTTGGTAGAGTATTAGGTATGTCAATTGAAATTGTTGATAAAATTTCTAAAAAAATACCATTAGATTTTGAAAATGATATTGATGGTGCAATTGAAAATTCAATAGAATTACAAGAATTATATGCAGAAAATAAAGACTTATTTGAAATAGCTAAAAAATTAATTGGTTTACCTAGACAACATTCAATTCATGCAGCAGGTATCATTTTGGCAAATAATCCAATTTGAGATATAGCACCAGTTTGTATGAGTGCTGATGATAATAAATTATTAACACAATATTCAATGGAATTTTTAGAACAATTAGGATTAATTAAAATAGATTTATTATCATTAAAAAATTTAACAATTATAGATACTATTTTAAAAATGATTAAAGCATTAAAAGGCATTGATTTAGATTTATATTCAATTAATTTTGAAGATCAAAATGTTTATAAATTATTATCAGATGCAAAAACATTAGGAATTTTTCAATTTGAATCTATTGGTATGCAAGGAATGTTAAAAAAATTACAACCATCAAAATTAGAAGACTTATCAATTGTTTCTGCAATTTATCGCCCTGGTCCTTCACAGTTTGCAAATGTTTTAATTGATAACAAGAAAAATCCAAACAAAATTGAATATTTACATCCAAGTTTGAAACCAATTTTAAAAGAGACTTATGGGATAATTTTATATCAAGAACAAATTATTAATATTGCTCAAAAAATTGCAAGTTTTAATGAAACCGAATCTGATTTATTTAGAAAAGCAATTTCAAAAAAAGATGAACAAAAAATTATTGCTTTAAAAAATAATTTTATTAATGGAGCTTTAAAAAATGGTTATAGTGAAGAAATAGCAAATGCTATTTTTAAACAAATGTTAGATTTTGCAAGTTATGGATTTAACCATTCACATTCTATTTCTTATGCGTTAATAAGTTATTTTTTAGCTTATTTAAAATATTATTTTCCATTAGAAACATTTACAGTTTTATTATCAAATTTATCAGATAAAACTAAATTAAATGAATATAAAAAAGAAGCATTAGAACTAAATATTATTTTAAGAACTCCAAATATTAATTTATCATCTACTAATTTTATTTTAAGAGGAAATGAAATCTTTTTTGCTTTTAATGCAATTAATGGAATTGGCGAAGAAATTGCTAAAAAAATTATTACATTAAGGGAATTACAAGAAAATAAAAAGTTTGATTATCCTGAACAAGCGATATTTTTATTATCAAAAGCAAAAATTTCTAAAAAGAATATTGAATCATTAATATTATCAGGTGTTTTTGATGATTTTAATTTAGGTAGAGAATATTTAATAAAAGTTTCAGAAATTATTATTAATTCAAAATCAATATTAATGGATAATTTGTTAGAACAAACTAAAAAATTCAGATTGGAATTAGGTTGTGATGTTAATTCAACAAATTATGCATTTTATGAAAAAGAATTATTAAATGTTTCAATTACTAAATCTGGATATGATAAATTGTTTGATAAATTTTCTAATTTAAACAATAATATTAATAGTGTGATTTATTCTAAAAATAGTTTAGTTTTAATCAAAGAATCAGAAATTAAAATTAGTAGAAAAAACGAAGAGTATTTATCAATTAAGGCAATATTATTAAATGAAGATGTTGAGATTTTTATGTATAGTGATTTTAAAAATCTTATGTTAGAAAACAATTGTTATTATTTAGTAAGCATTAAAAATTTAGAAAGATTAAATAAAAAGAAATTCATTTTACAAAAAGTAATTAGAAAGGTAAAATATGAATAAAAAAGCATTAATTATTGATGGTAACTCTTTAGTGTATCGTGCATATTATGCTACTGAAAACCAATTAGAATACTTTATTAATAATGATATATTTCCAACAAATGCATTAAGATTAATGATTGATTTATGCATTAAATTAAAAAATCAAAAAGATTATGATTATTTAATTATTGCTTTTGATGCTGGTAAAAAAACATTTAGAACAGAAATGTTTAGTGAATATAAAGCTCATCGTTGTAAAATGCCAGATGCATTAGTAATGCAATTGCCAATTGTACATCAAGCAATGAAAGCAATAGGTTACAATGTTTTTAAAATGGCAAATATTGAGGCTGATGATATTATTGGTTCTTCTGCAAAAATTTTATCTGCACAAAACGATGTTGAAATAGATGTTTATTCATCAGACAAAGATATTTTACAACTAGTTGACAAAAACATAAATGTTAATATGATTAAAAAAGGATTAACAGATGTTTTAAATTACAATTTAAATAATTTTAAAGATTTAAGTAATGGATTATCACCTGAACAAACTCCAGATTTTAAAGCTATTGTTGGCGATAAAAGTGATAATATTCCAGGTATAAAAGGAATTGGTGAAAAAACTGGAATTGACATGTTATTAAAATATAATACATTAGAATCAATTTATGAAAATTTAGAAGATTTTAAAGGAGCTTTAAAAACTAAACTAATTGATTCAGAACAGTGTGCTAAAATGTATAAAGAATTAGCAACTATTAAAACAGATTTATATACAAATGAAGACATTCAAAAATTTATTAAAAAGGA
Source organism: uncultured Mycoplasmataceae bacterium (assembly GCA_947176635.1). Lineage (GTDB taxonomy): Bacteria > Bacillota_I > Bacilli_A > Mycoplasmatales > Mycoplasmoidaceae > Ureaplasma. The sequence continues at coordinate 9,540 of CAMWRJ010000007.1, read as the reverse complement.
AACAGATTACGAACAACTTGAAAAAATTATTAGAGAATTTAATTTAAAATCATTATTAAAATATTTAGAAAGATAAAAGATTATGCCTGAATTACCAGAAGTACAAGTTGTTATAAATTATTTAAATAATAAAATTTTGAATCAAAAAATTAATGATGTTTTAGTTGTTGAAGCAAATAAAAAAGTTTTAAAAAATGTTAATATTGAAGAATTTAAAAATTCATTAATTAATTTTCAAATTAAAAATATTTTTAGAAATGGTAAATATTTAGTATTTGATTTAGATAATGATTTATATTGAATTGTTCATTTAAGAATGACAGGAACATTTTCAATACATGATAAATCGTTGAATGAAAATGATTTAATTTTATCTAGTACAATTGCTTTATTTTATTTTGATGACTTTATTTTAAGATTTGATAGTGCTAGAAAATTTTCTACATTTGATATTATACAAAAATCAGAATATGATAATTTTTTACCAAAATCAAAAGTTAATTTTGATCCATTATCTAATGAATGTACACCTGAATTTTTATATAAACAAACAAAAAGACTATCAAGAAATATTAAAACTGTTTTATTAGATCAATCAGTTATTTCTGGAATTGGAAATATTTATGCAGATGAAATATTGTTTTTATCTAAAATTAATCCTAATACTCCAGCTAATAAATTATCAATTGATAAAATTAGTTTGATTGTAAAACATGCAAAATTTATTTTAGCAGAATCAATAAAACATAATGGAACAACAGTTCACTCTTTTTCATATAATGGTGTTGATTCTGGACAATATCAAAATTATTTAAAAATACATCATAACAAAATTAAGTTTTGTAAAGATTGTAATAATAAAGTTTCATTCATTAAAATAAATGGTAGAGGAACTTATTATTGTGATAAATGTCAAAAAGAAAAAGATAAATAAAATTACAAATTTTAACATAAAATTTATGCGCTTAAAATTTTGTTGCTGCTATTCATATAAAAAATCTCTCTTTTTTTTGGTATAATGTAAGAGTTTATAATTCTAAATGAATTATCTAAATTTGATATTTTATAAAATATTAAAAAAAGAGCATATACTTATTATATTATTATAATTTTGACAATAATTGTTTTAGAAATGCTCTAAAACATTTTTTGTTTATATATGCCTTTTGAAGGGGTAATTATGAAATGAAAGAAAATTCTAATTAGCACATCAATTGGAGTGGCTGCAGCTGCCCCTGTTATTGCTATGTTAGCAATTGGTGCTAACCCTAGATTAGAAATGCCTTCTTCTACTTTTTTAATGGATTTTTCAAAAGTGCAAAAAGATGAAACAACATTAAATGATAATTTTTCATACGCTCAGAAACAAAAATATATAAATGAATTAAAAGAACAAGTTAATCAAGTTTTTAATGAATATAAAAATATTAATTCAAATCCTGAATTAGTATTAGATTTTAGAACTTTAAAATCATCAATGACACCTGGTGAATTAAATTATTTCACTGAATTAAAAAAATCTATGTTAGGAATTAATCCAAATTTATCTTTTAATTTAATTCCAAGAAGTCCTGTTTCTGTTCAAGAAGGTTTTTATCAAAGAAACTCAGATATGGTTTCATTCTATTGATCACCTGATTATAATGATATTGGTACATGATTGACTTATATGTTTTCAGATTTTCAAGTAGCTAATATGTGACCTGCTCTTTCTGCTGCAATTAATGGAGAAATTAAACCTACTAATTCAGATAATAATCCACAACATAAAGATTGAGTTGAAAGTTTAGCTGCAAAATTATCAGAAGCTACATTTAAGATAAATAATAAAGATATTAAATTAGTTGAACAAGAAAACAATAAATTTAAAGCAAAAACATTTTCAGACATAATGATTTTAATTAATGAAGGTTTAAATTTAGATAATGTTAATACGACAATTGGAAACCTTATTTCTTCATGAATTTCATCAGATGAAGCTTTAAAATGAAATGGTAAATTAGCATCTAATCCAACAATAACAAATGGATATTATGATGATAATGGTGGTTTTGAAGGTGATTTTACACCTTCAATGCAAATTAACTTTTTAGATTTTTTATGTTCATATAATCCAATAATTCCAAATTTTCAAGATGGTCCAACAACAAGAACAACATATTTAGTTAGAGACGGTTTTCATGTAGCAACTAATCCAAATGGAACAAATAATTATCGTGATTGATATTCAAAAAAAGGTTCTAAAGACTTGTATATTGAATATATGTCAGGTTCTCCTTTCGATTCAAGTGTTACTTCTTTAAACCCAACTTTTACAAAATCATCATCAGGTACTTTTTTTCAAACAATTTTTTCTACATTATTTTCATGAACTGTAAAACATGATTATACTTCAGATGCAGAAAATGAAGCAGATAGAGAAAAATTTGATGTTCAATTAGTTAGTCAAGCTTCTAAAGGTTCTTTAAGTGCATTTAAATCAATATTAGATTCAGCTATGAATGCAACATCTAATACTTCAATTCCAGCTAATGATGGTATTAGTGCTGAAGTTACTAATTATACAACTAGATCATTCAAAATAAATATTCCAATTAGACCAATACCATGAGTTAATGCAAATGGTCAAACAACAAATAATATTCATTATTTATCACCAATTGATTTTTTAGTTGGGATAGCAGCATATAAAAAATCATTAGATATTAAATTAAATTCAAATAAATATTTTATTGATTTAATTGGTTTAAATATTGAAAAAACATTAGAATCTTTATATCAAAATCAAAATGGAAATTATGATGAATTAATCAATAAATCTCCAACAGATTCAAAAAGTTTAACATTGTATTTTGATAATCCTAAATTATCATCTAACAATATTGCAGATATTTTATCAATTCAATATTTTTCAGCATTGCCTCATTTTTCAGATAAAGTAAAAAATATTTTAGATATTGATTCAAATGCTTCATTTAATCCACAAGGTAATGATTGAAATCAATATTATGGTGCTGGATATCAAACATCATCATGAAAAGATTGTTGATACACAACGCCATATTACATAAAAAATATTACTGACCAATATTGAGAAATGGAATTAAATAAAGAATTTTTCAAAGTTTTTGAAAATGAAACAGATACTAATTATATACAATTTAAACTAAATCCAACAATTGATAAATTAGAATATCAAAAAATTAAAACACTAAGATTTTTTTATAATAAATCAGGTTTCCAAGAACAAACATTATTTGAAATGTTTAAAAGCGGAGAAGCAGATAAATCTTTAATTCCTAGTAGTGCATTATTACAAGTAGAAAATACAGAAAGTTTAAGAAATCAAATATACGCTCCAGAAGTATTAAAACTTTCTAAATCAGATTTAATTCCATACAACTTACAAGTTTATATGAAACATGCAAATGGAATTATTAGAATACTTGACTCAAATGGTAATGAAGTTAATTCAGATAAAATAAATGAAATTATTTCATCAGATAAATATGGAAATATGATTTTTAAAAATGAACATAGACCAATTTTAAAATCTAATATTGATGATGCTTATTATGATTTGATTGTTAAAAATTTCTATACTCCAATTGATGCAAAAGATGAAAAAGGTGATTTATTACCAGCACTAGAACGTTCAAGTGCAATCATTAGAACAGCAATTAATGACTGTATTAATTGATTGAGTTTAAGTGCAATTGTAAATCCTAGTCAAAGTAAAACAATGCAAAATTCATTTTTTCCATATGGTTGTAGTATAATGCCTACAAATAACGGCACAGGACCAGTAGAGTTATCAGAAGATAGATTAAAATATTGAAGTTTATCAGCTTATAAAATGTCAGCAAGAGAAAAAGAAATAGGTTTAAGAATGGGCGGATTATTAGAATGATCTATTTTAGATTATTATAATGTGTGAAAATCATCTGTGATTAAATAGGAAGGTTAAATAAAATGCTTAAGTATATTTTTAAGAGGATATTATTTGCAGCATTAGCACTATTAATTTTATTAGTTTTAGTGTTCTTTTTAATGCAAGCAATACCAGGATATCCCTTGAGAAGGGAACAAACTTGAACAGATGCACAATATTTAGAACATTTAGAAACATTAGGTTTGCTTGAAAACCCAATAGTTCAATTTTTCAAATTTATTGGTGGTTTGTTTAATGGCAAATTTGGAACAGTTTATAATTCAAATGGTCAATCAGTAGTTGAAACGGCATTAGTACCAATGCAATATACAATTATGATAGCAGTACCTGCTTTCATACTATCATCTGTATTAGGTATAGGATTTGGTATTTTATCAGCATGTTATAGAGGTAAATGAGTTGATACATTAATTAACATTATTGCTGTATTATTCTTAGCGATACCATCATTTATATTTGCTTTATATTTAATTAAATTAGCAGGTATAATAGGTCTACCAACATCATTTATTGCTCCAGGATCAGGACCAATTTCACAAGTTATAGCATCAATGATCATGCCAATTTTAAGTATGACATTAGCATCAATTAGTGTTATTTTATACTATACTAGAAATGAATTAGTTGATGTATTTAAACAAGACTATATAAAAACTGCATTAGCTAAAGGTATTAGTTTTAGAAAAATTATTTTCACTCATGCTTTAAGAAATGCAATGATTCCGATTTTAGCAGCATTATTACCTTCTTTTTTATCAATATTAACAGGTTCAATTATTATTGAAACATTCTTTAATATTCCTGGTTCATCAAGAATTTTAATTAATGCTATTCAAGATAAAGAAATATACATCGTTGTATTTAGTACATTATTTTATTCAGGTATTTATTTCTTATTACAAATATTAGTAGATATTTCATTTACATTTATTGATCCAAGAATTAAATTAGCTGCAAATAATAATATTTCTTTATTTCATAGAATTAAAAACAGAGTTAAAAGACATCAATCTAAACAAGAAATTTTATATTCAAATTATGCATATTTTAAAAGCAACATTATTGGAAATCCAAATATAAACAACGGATTAGATGTTGATAAAATTGATTTATTATCTGGTGCTTCAGAATATTCAGCAAAACAAATTTTAAATATGCAAAATAGTTGTTTACCAACTAAACAAGAAATTAATTTAGCAAAAGAATTAATTCCAATACAAACACAAATTACAAGTAATTATGAAATTTCAAGTTTTGTGCAAACAAAAATTAAAACAGATTCTTTTAAACAAGTTTTAAATTATTCACACAATAATGAACAAATTGTAGGTAAACCTACAACTTATGTAAAAGACGTTTTTAAACGTTTCTTTAAATCTAAAACAGCAATTGTTTTCACTGCATTATTAGGAATTATTATTTTATTATCAATAATCATTCCATTAGCAACACCTAATTCTACTAATATTTCAATTGGTGGATTACACCCAAGTTTAACAGCTTATTTACCTCCTAGAATTCCATTATTAGGAATTAGTGGTATTGTACCTGAATATGTTGTAAATAAAGAAACCTATGAATTATTAAATGCTTTAAAAGTTTCTTATCCAGGATTATTTGAAAAAGCAATAGAGTTTAGTAATGGTTCATATGCTTTAATTAATTACAATCCATATGTATTACCAGGACTTGAAAATTTATACTTATTTATGGGAACTGATGGTTTAGGTAGAGATTGATCTAATATGTTGTGATATGCAACAGCTAAATCATTAATTATTGCAATCATTGCTTCATTAGGTTCAACATTAATTGGAACTATTTATGGTGCAATTGCTGGATCATTTGCTGGTAAAGCAACTGATACAATTATGATGAGAATTGTTGAAATTATTTCAGGGGTTCCTTTAATTGTTTGAGTATTAATTATTTCAATGGTTGTTTCAGGTGGTTCATTAGATATATTCACAATTTGTTTTACATTAATTATTACAAGTTGAATGGGTTCTGCAGTTGTAGCAAGAACATTTGTAATGAAATATAAAGATTCAGAATTTGTTCAAGCAGCACAAACATTAGGTGCTTCAAAAACAAGAATTATTTTTAGTCACTTATTACCTAATATTATTGGTAGATTATTAGTTGTATTTGTAAATAAAATTCCAGTAATTATTTTCTTTGAAACTTCATTAGTTTTCTTAGGATTAAAATCAACTTCAGAGGTATCATTAGGTACAATGATTAATACAGCATGACATGATGGTTATTGATGATTATTATTAGGTCCAACATTTAATTTAGTTTTAACAACATTATCATCAATCATTATAGCTAATAACTTAAATGATGCAATTGACCCACAAATTATCGGATAGGAGTAGTTATGAGATTTTTAAAACAAAATTGTTTTATTAATGAAGAAGAAAAAAAACTAAATGATGATTTAGTTTTAGATATAAAAAACCTATCAGTTAGTTTCAAAACAAAAGCAGGTACATTAAGAGCTGTTAGAGGCGTTGATTTATCAATTAAAAAATCGCAAATTGTTGGGTTAGTTGGTGAATCCGGTTCTGGAAAATCAGTATTAGTAAAAACAATTATTGGATTTAATGAAGGTGCTAAAATTAATGCAGATTTATTAAATTTAGAAAATATTGATTTGACTAAAATTACAAAAAATCAATGAATTTATTTAAGAGGAACAAAAGTAGCTTATATTCCTCAAGATCCATTAATGTCTTTAAATCCAACTAAGAAAATTTCATCACAAATGATTGAAGCTATAAAAGTTAGTGAATATCGTGATTTACAATGAAAAATATATGAACAAACTAATATCTTTAATGAAAAAATTGCACTTTTAAATAAAGAAACTGATTTAGAACATATTAAATTATTAAAAGCTGAATTACATGCAATTATTAAAGACTTAAAAAAAGAATATAGAAAAAATACAAGTCGTAATATAGTTTATGACAGAATGATTTATTTATTAGATTTTATAGGTATTATAGAACCTGAAAAGAAAATAGATTGTTATCCATATGAATTTAGTGGTGGGATGAGACAACGTATTGCAATTGCAATGGCTGTTGCTACAAAACCAGATTTAATTATTGCTGATGAACCAACTACAGCACTAGATGTTACAATTCAAGCAAAAGTATTAGATTTAATTAAAAAATTAAGAGATCAATTTAATGTATCAATTATTTTCATCTCACACAATATTGCATTAGTAGCTAATTTCTGTGATTTTATTTATGTAGTTTATGCTGGAAAAATTATTGAACGTGGTACTAGAAAAGATATCTTCACAGCGCCAGCTCATCCATATACATGAGCTTTAATTTCTTCAATTCCAGATCCTAATTCTAATGAAAAATTATATTCTATTAAAGGTACTCCACCTAACATGTTATCACCACCTAAAGGTGATGCATTTGCACCTAGAAATAAGTACGCTTTAAAAATTGATTTTAATTTAGATCCACCATTATTTAAAATTACAGAAACTCATTATGCTGCAACTTGATTATTAAGTCCAGATGCTCCAAGAATTGACATTCCAAAAGAAGTTCGTGATAAAGCAGCAATTGCTTTAGCTTCAATTAATAAAATTACAGAAACTAACTCAAAGGAATAATTTATGAATAAAGATATTGAAAGCAAAGAATCAATTATTGATGAATCATCAACATCTATTGAAAATTCATTAGAAACTAATAATGAAATTAATAGCATTGAAGAAGTGGCGGTTGATGAAGAATTAGTAGCTAAAGTTCAAGAACAAGAAAAAAAACAACCTTTATTAATTGTTAGAAATTTAAGTAAGTATTTTAAAAAAGGTTCAACTTTTTTTAAAGCTGTAAATAATGCAAACTTTGATGTTCAAGAAGGTGATTTTTTTGGAATTATTGGTGAATCAGGTTCAGGTAAATCAACTATTGGTAAATTATTAATTAGATTATTACAAAGTGATAGCGGGACTACTATTTTTGATAACAATATAATTTCAGATAAAAAAATCTCTAAAAAAATTAATAATTGATTAACAAGTAATATGCAAATGATTTTTCAAGACCCAATGTCTTCATTAAATCCTAAGAAGAATGTTTTGAATTTAATTGCAGAACCTTTAATTATTAAAAAAACTTTAAAATCAGAAGCAAAAAATATTATTAAAGAACATATTAAAATTAACCCTTATTTTCAATATACTTTTAAACAAAAAGATTTTGAAATTTCTAAAGATTTTAATAGTTATTATTATCCTGAAATGATTAAAGTTTATCATGAACAAATTAAAAAAATATCAAATTATAAATATGATAAAAATTTAAAATTTGATGAAAATAAATTTAATTTTCTATCAATATTATTAGACTTAGATGAAAAATCTAAAAAAATAAATTATTCATTATATAAACATGCAGATGATATTAAAAATATTTTTGTAGAATGTGCAAAAATGCATACAAATAAAGAAAATCATGAAACTGAAATTGCAGTTTTTGAATTAACAGAAAAAGTTAATGAATTAAAACAAAAATTAAAATATTCATCACCTTATTTAGAAACAAAAAATAAATTAGTAAAACTACAAGAAGAATTAGATTATCATTTATCTAATTCAACTGAAAAATATCGCGAACAAATTAAAAATTATGTTCAAGGTGCTAAAGAATCATATAAAAAAGAAATCGAAACTTTAAAAAATCAATTGATGATTACACAAAATTTTATTTTAGGTTTTGAACTTAAAATTAAAATGGAAATTAAAAAAACAGCAATTGAAATTTTAGATTATGTTAAAGGTTTAGAATTATTAAGTTTATTTGATGCAAGAGAAATTATTAATAAGTCAGAAGAATGAGTGGAAAACTTATATGCTCCTTTATTTGACGAAATAAAAATTCTTAAAAAATTAAAAATAGAAAAAGATGAATTAGCTAAAAAATTTATTGTTTCAAATAAAATTTCAGATACTGAATCTTCAATTATAAAAAATTCTGAAGCAAGTGATGAATTTAATGAATTAGTTTCAAGTATTTTAGAAGATATAAAAAATAAAAATTTCGAATTAAAAAATTCAATTGATGCAATTGATGTTCAATACAAAAAAATTGCTGACCAATTAGAAAACTTAAAAGTCAATGAAATTTTAATTTCTACTAATTTCTTTGAATTATTTAAAATTGAAGAATATATTTCATACCAACAATCTTTAGTAGATATTAATAAGACAAATGTTTATAAAAAACAAATAGATTTATTGTCTTCAGAATTAACTCAAATTAAAAAATTAATACCTGAATGAAAAAAATCAGAAGATTATTTAAATTTAAAACAAACATATCAAACTACAATTGAACAATTAAAAAAAGCAAATGATGAATGTAAAATACATTATCAAAATGATATTGAATTATTTAACAATAATGTTAAACCAGAAATTGACAAACATAAAATCATTTGAAAACAATGATCTAAAGAATTAATTGAATTAAAAAGAAAATTGAAATTAGAAGTTTTAAAACAATTAAAAGAAATTACTAATTTATTAAAACATAATAACGATATTGAAG
>CAMWRJ010000006.1 GCA_947176635.1 uncultured Mycoplasmataceae bacterium | reverse complement strand
AGATAATTTAATGAATCTTTATGAACCATTAAATTTTAATGAATTAATTAAAACATTAAATGATATGAATTATGATTTAATCATTGTTCCATATGAAAAAGAAACTATTAATTATTTATATCAATCTGATTTTCAAAATGAAACAAAAAAGATTGCTTTAATAGTAGGACCTGAGGGTGGTTTCACTAATGATGAAATAATTCAATTACAAAATTTTAAAAATTTAAAATTAATTAGTTTAACAAAAACAATATTAAGAAGTGAAACAGCATCATTATATGCTTTATCAATTATTAATAACTTCTTATTATGCAAAGGAAAAAAATAATGAAACGTTTATTAAAATATTGTTTAATACTTGTATTCATATTTATCTTATTAGGAATGGTTGTTCCACTAGGTTTATTTGCTTATAAGTATACATCAATAGGTAATTTAGTTGGAAATCATGAAAGTGATTATGCTGCATTAAGTAATCCTAATGATAATGGATTAATGTTAGGTAGTGTTTTAAGTATTGCAATTTTCAATCTTGCAGCTTGTGTAATGTTATTTTTACAACAATTTTTCTGATTTAAAATTAATAAAAAAGAAGAATATCCAGTACCTGTAAAATTAACAAAAAAATACAGTTATGTTGGTTATATGGCAGCTGCATTAATTATTTTAAATATTTGTTGATCATCAATTGCATTTGCTATTCCAATTGATAATGGTGACCCTAAAAATGATTGCTATACAAGAATTTGAATTTATGGTGCAGGATTAATTGTTAATAGTATTTTTACATTTTCAATTATGGGTTATTCTGAATACATTAATTTACAAATCATATATAATCAAAATATACAAATGGTTGATGAAGGTGTTGCAAATGGAACTTATGATCCAGTTACAAGAATGCCTTATGATGGATTAAATAATGAATCAGAATCTAAAGATGATGAATCTTATGAGAATATAACAATTCCTGATTTACCAACAGATGAATCTGAAAATTTATCTAATGCAGAATTAGATAAGGAATAATTTCTTATGAATCATTTAACTAATTTAAAAACATTCGCTATTCAAACATTAGGTTGTAAAGTAAATTTATATGAATCAAATATTATTAAAAATGAATTATTATCTTATGGATTAATTGAAGTAGATTTTAATCATAAAGCAGATTTATATATTATTAATTCATGTTCAGTTACTAATGCAGCTGATGCTAAATCTAGATATACAATTAATAAAGCTAGAAAACAAAATCCAAATGCAATTGTTTTAGTTTGTGGTTGTTTTTCGCAAGCAGAACAAAATATTGACAATGTAGACATTATTATTGGTAATAAATTAAAATCTAGCATCATTAATGTTTTAGAAGAATATTTTGCAAACAATCAACAAAAATACATAAATGTTTCAAACTTATTATTAGAAACTGAATTTGAAGAATCTAAAATTGATCATTTCAATGAACATACTAGAGCCTTTTTAAAAATCCAAGAAGGTTGTAATTTTATGTGTTCATACTGTATTATTCCATTTACTAGGGGTAGACAAAGAAGTAAAAACCATTTATCAATATTAAAAGAAATTAAAGATTTAGTTAATGCTAATTATAAAGAAATTGTTTTAACTGGCGTAAACACAGCAGGTTATTTAGATAAAGATAATATAGACTTTTATCAATTATTAAAAATGATTAATGAAATTCCTGGTAATTTTAGAATTAGAATTAGTTCAGTTGAACCTTTTCAAATAACAGATGAAATTGTAGATTTAGTAACAACACATAAAAATAGATTTTGTCAACATTGACACATTTGTTTACAATCAGGAAGCAATAGTGTTTTAAAAGAAATGAATCGTAAATACAGCACTGAACAATTTTTAGAATTAGTAAATAAAATTAAACAAAAATCGGAAACCACTTCTTTTACTACTGATTATATTTGCGGTTTTCCAACAGAAACTGATGAAGATCATAATAAATCATTAGAATTTTGTAAACAAATAGGTTTTTATAATATTCATGTTTTTCCTTATTCAGAAAGAAAATATACAAGAGCAGCTAATATTAAACAAAAAGTTAAAGATATTATTAAAAAACAAAGAGTAAATGATTTCTTAACATTAAATAAAGAATTAGAAGTTAATTTTCTAAAAAAATTTATTGGTAAAGAAGTTGAAGTCTTATTTGAACAAGAATTCACAAAAGATAAATATATCGGCAAAAGTAGTGAATATTTTTCAGTAGTAGTTGATTCCAATGAGAATTTAGTTAATCAATTAAAAAAAGTCAAAATTACTAAAGTAATAATGAATAATGCTTATGGTGAATTAAAATAATCTTAATAAATAGAGCAACAGACATTTCCTTAAGGAAGTGTCTTTTTTCATCAAATAAGATTTACTTAAGCAACAAAAAGTCGTGACGAGTCAATGAAGTAGACTAGGACGCCATCATGGGACAAAAATATATGTCTAAATGATTGGAGTCCTAGTCTATCAATTATAGGAGATGTCATTTAAGTTTAAATATTAAATATTGTTTTAACATTATTCATAATTAAATTATTAAATTCATCAATGTTGATATTTAATAAGTTAGCAATGAATTCATTAACATATTGTACATAATAAGGATAATTTAGTTTTCCTCTAAATGGAACAGGTGTTAAATAAGGTGCATCAGTTTCAGTAATTAATAAATTTAAATCAATGTTTCTAACTACATCTCTTAAGTTTTCAGCATTTTTAAATGTTACTATCCCACCTATTGAAATATAACATCCTAATTTTTGAAATTCTTTAGCATATTCAACATTGCCTGTATAACAATGAATTATTATTTTCATATTTGATAAATCTCATGATTTCAAAACATCTAATAATTCTGGATATGCATCTCTTGCATGTATCATTAAAACTAAATTAAGTTTTTTAGCTAATTCAAATTGTTTTTTAAATCATAATATTTGAGAATCTAAATTAGTTTGACCACGATATAAATCAATTCCACATTCACCAATACATTTAATTTTATGTGGGTTTTTATAATATAAATTTTCTAATTCTTGCATTGTTTTATCAACTAATGAATCATCTAAAATTTCATCAGGATGAATTCCGATTGATGCATAAAAATTATTATGTTCTAATGCTTGATTAACTGCTAATTTTGATGATTCTAAATCAACACCAATAATATTCATACCAAATTCATTTTCAATTAATGTTTTTTTAATTTCATTAAATTGAATTAATAATTGTTCATCATTAGTATGGGTGTGTGTATCAAAATATTTCATAATTTATTTTCCTAAACAGAAATTTAAAAATAAATCATCTAAGAAATCATAATCATTTGTTTTGCCTAATAATTTATTAATTTCGCGATCTGCTGTTTCTAAATTAGCTGCAATTAAATCTAATGTAGCATAATTGCTTTCTAAATCATTAATTGATTGTTCAATTAGGTTTTGAACATATTCTAAAATATTAATTTGACGTTGAGATTGTAATACTTGTAATTCTGAATTTAAATTAAAATCATTAGTGTAAAATTTAGATTTGATTTTTTCAATTAAACTATTAATGTCTTTATTTTTAGAAGAAACTAAAACTTCATTATCTTTCAATTCAATATTATTTTTTAATAAATCTTTTTTTGTGAAAACTTTTATGTAATTTTTATCTTTTATGATTTCTTGAATTTCTTGTTCATCTTTGTTTTGTTTTTGTGAGTCAGATAATCATAAAATTAAATCTACTTTGTTTAATAATTCTTTAGCTTTATTAATACCAATATTTTCAACTAAATCACTACTTTCTCTTAAACCAGCAGTATCAAAGAATTTTAATGTTAATCCGTCAATATTAATTGTTGATTCAACAATATCTCTAGTAGTTCCTGGAATATCGCTAACAATTGCTTTATCATCATTAATTAAACAATTCATTAAACTAGATTTACCAACATTTGGTTCACCAATTAAAGCAATCTTGATACCTTCACTTAAGGGAATAAATTTTTTAGATTCTTTAATTAAAGTTTTAATATCTTGATTTAATGTTTTTAAAATATTTAAAACATCACTATCTGTTAATTGCGGCACATCATCAAATTCAGGATAATCAATATTTACTATAATTTGACCTAAAACATTAAATAATTCTTTTCTAAATATTTTTAATGCTTCACTAACATTTCCACTTAATGCATCAATTGCACCTTTTAAAGCAAAATCATTTTTAGCAAATACTAAATTATTAATCGCTTCAACTTGTGTGACATCAATTTTGTTATTTAATAAAGCACGATGACTAAATTCACCAGGTTCAGCCATTCTAGCTCCATTTTTAATTAATAAGTTTAAAATTTTATCAGCTAAATAAACTCCACCATGACAGTTGATTTCAATTAAATCTTCACCTGTGTATGACTTTGGATTTTCAAAACAATTTAATAACACATCATCAACTTTATTTTGGTTTTTATCAACAATAAATCTACGAACAATTTTAAAACTAGCTTTTTCTACTTTTTTGTCAGTGATTTTATTAATAATTGCATATGCATCAGCACCTGATAATCTGATTAAATGAATAGCACAATTCATTCTTGCTGTAGCTAATGCACAAATAGTATCATTTTTAATTGCAGACATTAAAATCCTTTCAATTTTAGTAATTTAAAAATAATAAGATTTTTATTTAGATTAAGTTTAATATCAGCTAATAGTTCATAAATAGCATCCGATTTTTTAAAATTATTATCATCTAAAATATTATTTAAAAATTCTTCAATTTCTTTGTAATTTAATTTTTTAAATTCATCCACAAAATGTTTTACATCTTGTAAATAAAACAATGAGTTATAAGAGTTAATTACTCCTAAAACTGTAGTATTTAAAGTTGAATGACTAATTTGATATTCTTTAATGCCTTGAATGTTTTTGACATAACATCTACTAATAATTGTTTTTAAAACATTATTAACATTATTTGCACTAAAGAAACCAAAAGTGTTCATTGGTGGTTCTTCAATAAATTTTAATAAGCTATTTTGAATAAATTTATTTGTTTTATCAATATTATCAATTAAATAAAATTTATAGCCATCACCTGAAATATCTTGAGCAAAACATTTTTCTTGTAAAGCTAAAATATCTTCTTTTGAAATTATATTGCCATCTAATCTATTGAAATCAACATAACTATTTTGTTGTATTTTTGTTAATATTTCTTCAATTTTGTCAGAATCTAAAGTTGAATTTAATACATTTTTAACTTTTATTAATATTTCTTTTAAAACATCTTGATTATCAGATTTGATAAATAATACTGGTGTATTTTTTATTTGTATTGACATATCTTATTAATTACTTCACTAACAATTTCATCAATTGATTGATTAGCATCTATAATGATTATTCTTTTAGAGAATTTTTTAGCTATTTTTAAAAAACCATTACGTATTTTATTTTTAAATTCTTTTTTTTCGTTATCAAATCTGTCTCAATTACGTTTTTCATCTATTTTCATTCTAGCTTCAGCTAATTCTGGATCAATATCTAATAAGAAAGTGATATTAGGCATTAACTGAAATGCTCATTTATTAATTTTATAAACAGTTTTTCAATCATTTAATTTAGCTATACCTTGATAAACTAATGATGAATCTAAAAAACGATCACTCAAAACTATTTTATTTTGTTTTAAATTAGGAATTACTAAATTATTTAAATGTTCTACTCTATTAGCAGCAAATAATAAAATTTCAGCTTGAATAGACATATGATTTTGCAAGATTAATTTTCTAATGTTTTCACAAACATCTACATCAGTTCCTCCAGGTTCTCTAGTGCTAATTACTCCATTATAATTTAATTTATTTTCTTGGATAATTTTATTTAATTCTTGTTGCACTTTGTTAACAATTGTTGATTTACCAGAACCATCAACACCTTCAAATGTAATAAATAAACCTTGCTGTTTCATAATCTAGTATCCTATCTAATAAAAATTAATTATTTAATATATTCTTCACCAAAATAAGGAATTAAAGCTTCTGGAATTTTTATAGTTCCATCTTTTTGTTGATAATTTTCTACAACAGCAGCTCATAATCTATCGATTGCTAAACTACTACCATTTAATGTATGAATAAATTCGTTTTTATCATTAATTTTACTTCTAATTTTTGCACGTCTTGCTTGGAAATCTAAACAATTTGAACATGAAGAAATTTCTTTATATTCATTATATGAAGGTAATCAAACTTCTAAGTCATATGTTTTAGCACTACAGAAACCAGTATCACCAGTACATAATAATAATCTTCTATATGGTAAATTTAATTTTTCTAAAATTGTTTCTGCAGTTCTTGTCATGTATTCATGTTCTTCTCATGATTTATCAGGAGTTGTAAAAATTACTAATTCAGATTTTCAGAATTGATGTTGTCTAATTACACCACGTGTATCTCTTCCAGCACTTCCTGCTTCACTTCTAAAACATGGTGTATTAGCTGTATATCTAATAGGGAATTGAGTGTTAGGAATAATTTCATCTCTATGCATATTTAATAATTGCACTTCAGCTGTTGGCGATAAATAAAAGTTTTTTTCAGTTAATTTAAAAACATCTTCTTCAAATTTAGGTAATTGACCACTACCTTTTAATGATTCATCTAAAACAATTACTGGTGGTAAAATTTCAACAAAATCTTGAGATGTATTATGATCTAATGTAAATTGTTGTAAAGCTCTAAATAATTTTGCACCTTTATTTGTATATACACTAAATCTAGAACCTGAAATTTTAGCAGCTCTTTCAAAATCAATTAAATTTAATTTTTTTGCTAAATCTCAATGTGCTAATGGTTCAAAATCAAATTTAGTTGGTGTTGAGAAATGTTTAACTGGTTGATTGTGAGTTTCATCACTACCTATTACTACACTATCATCACAAATATTAGGAATAATTAATAATAAATCTTGAATTTTTTCATTAATTTCATTAGCTTCTGTTTCTAATTTAGAAATTTCTTTTTTAATTTTATTTACTTCTTTTTGTTTTTTATTAAATTCTTTTTGTTTTTTTTGAGAAATTAAAATACCCATTTCTTTAGATAAAACATTTTTTTCATTATTTAATTTTTGTAAAATAGTTTTAAATTCTCTATTTTTAATATCTAATTTAAAAATGTCATCAATAATTTCAATATCTTTAAAGTTTTTATCTTTTAATTTTTGTTTTACTAAATCTGTTTGATTTCTAATTAAATCAATATTAAACATAATAATCTACCTCTTTTAATATAAATATTTTATTTGCTTTTTAGTGTCTTTTTTCTTTAAATCTTCACGTTTATCATAAAGTTTTTTACCTTTAGCTAAACCAATTAGTAATTTAATTTTGCCATTTTTTCAATAAGCATTAATTGGTACAATAGTCATACCTTCTTTTTGTTTTTTAAAAGATAATTTTAGAATTTCTTTTTTGTGCAGTAATAATTTTCTAGTTCTATCTGTTTCAACATTAAATTGATTACCTTCAAAGAAATGAGCAATATGCATATTAATAATGAAACATTCACCTTTTGAAATATTAATATATGACTCATTAATTGAAGATTGAGATTTAGAAAGTGATTTAACTTCTGTACCTTTTAGTTCAATACCTGCTTCAAATGTTTCTATTATTTCATAGTTACGATAAGCATTTTTGTTAGTAACTAGTATTTTCATTTTTATTACCTTCAATGATAAAATCAATTTTACGGCTGAATTTATTAGCACCTACTAATTTAACTTTTACTGTCATTCCCATTGTATAAATTCTTTGTGTTTTTTTACCAATTAAAATCATTTCTTCTGGTTCATAAGTATAATAATCATCATCTAATGAATTAATTGATACTAACCCCTCAACAGTGTTATCTAATTCTACAAAGAATCCGAATGATGTTACTGTTGTAATTTTTGCTTCAAAAGTTTTATTAATAAATTTTTCCATATATTCAGCAATTTTATAAGACATTACATCACGTTCTAATTCTACTGCTAGTATTTCTTTTTTATTACATAAATCAGCATCATTTTCTAAACGATTAATTAATGTTTGTCTTTGTTCATTTGAATAGGATTCTTTATCAAATAAAAACATTCAGAAAATTCTATGAACAATTAAATCAGAATATCTACGAATTGGTGAAGTGAAGTGCGTATATTGTTCACTTGCTAACCCAAAGTGTCCTATATTATTAGTAGAGTATTGAGCTTTTTGCATCGATTTAAGAATCAAAATATTTAACATATCTAAATTAATTGAATCTTTATTATCTTCTAGTAAATTAGTAATATCCATTGGTGTAATTTCTTGACCAGGAACAATACTATTTTTGAATTTTAATTTTTTTAATTCTGTAGTTAATTTAGTAATTTTTATAATATCTGGTTTATCGTGAACTCTATAAATGAATGGTAAATTTAATTCATCAGCAATCACTGTTACAGCTTCATTACAAGCAATCATGAAGTCTTCAATCATTTTTTGAGCATGTCCTCTTGGTTTAAAGAAGATATCAATTGGATTACCTTCACTATCGCAAATAATTCTTGGTTCTTTAATATCTAAGTCAACATAACCTTCTTTATATTTTTTATTTCTAATAATTGAATATAATTCATATCCATCATCTAATACTTTTAATGTTTTTGATGATAAATCAACATTTTTTGTTTCAAAATATTCATTAACAATATCATATGATAATCTATCATGATTAATCATTATTGCAGGATAAATTTCTTTTGAAATTACCTCACCATTATTATTAAAAATCATGTCACATGTTAAACAAAATCTTTCAACATGCGGATTTAGTGAACATAAATTATTTGATAAATTATGATGTAACATTGGTAATACTCTATCTACTAAATAAACCGATGTACATTTACTTAAAGCATCAATATCTAATTTAGAATTTTGTTTAACATAATGCGAAACATCTGCAATAGAGACTGATAAGAAAAAATTTCCATTATCTAATTTTTCAACATAAATCGCATCATCCATATCTTTAGAATCTGCTGGGTCAATTGAAATAATGTGTCTATCTTTTATATTCTTTCTTATTTTTAAATCTTTATCACTAACTTCTCATTTAATCTCTTCACTAATTTTATTAATCTCTTCATCAAATTTTAATTTAAATCCGGAATCTAAAATAATAGAATCAATGTCAACACCCTTTGCACCAATTTTACCTATAATTTTTTTTAGTAAAAAAATACATTCTTTGTTATCATTTTCTTTAATTTCTAACAAAACTTTAGAACCGTTTGGAATATCATATCTTTTGTCTAATATTGGTGTTAAATAAAATTTAGTGTCATCCATTTTAATATCATGATTAAAATAAGAAGCTGTGTAACATAATTTAGGTCTTTCTAAAATTTTAGTAATTTTTACATTAACTAAATCTTTTTCTGGGTCTACAATTTCTTTAATTAATTTAACAAATAAAACTTTATCTCCAATTAAAGCACCCATTAAATTTTTATTATGAACAAAATAAGTTTCTTTTTCAGTTTCATTAATTTGATAAGAAACAAACCCATTACCAGTATTATTTAAATTAACTAATGTACCTTCATAATATTGTGAGTAATCAGCTGGTAATTCAACATAATCAATAACTAGTTTATTTAAATAATTACGTCTAATAAATTTTTCTTCAATCAAATAATCTACAGCAATATAAATATCATTTTTTCTAATATTTGGATGCGTATCTTTTATTTTATTAATTAAAATCCCCATAGGGATTGGTTTACCGTTTTCATCTTTAATTTTTTGTAATGTTACATCTATGGCTTTTTGAATATATCTGTTCATGTTATTTTACAAATATATGAACTATTAAAACTATAAAGAGTAAAACAACTGCCATAACAAACATTAAAATTTGGAAGAATTTCATAATCCCTCTATCTTTAGATTTTTTAAAAATTTCTAAATCTTGCCCCATAATACTAGTTAAACCACCACTAGTACCAGCTCTTGATAAAATTAGTCCAACTATTACACATAGAACTGCTAATATTGAACAAATTATAGTTACAGCAATCATATTATTCACCTACAAAAAAAACAAAATATATTAAAATTATAATATAAATATATTATTTTATATGTATAATAATTAAGTATTGATATTTTAATTGGAAGCGTACTCAAGAGGCCCAAGAGGGCACCCTGCTAAGGTGTTAGATCGGTTACCCGGTGCGAGAGTTCGAATCTCTCCGCTTCCGCCATTGAGATTTTAAGCTTGTTGAATTATTTCAACAAGTTTTTTTAATGTAATTAAACTATTTACTTTATTCTAAAAAAATATAAGAAAGATACATATTTAACTTAATAGTTTTTAATAAGTAATTCAAAAATTTCTCCTCTTTTATCACCATTTGAATTAATAGATCTTTTAGCTTTAATTCTGTTAATATTAAAATCTTTATATAAATCATCAAAGAAATTATCATTTTCATCAACATTTTTAGGATCTGAATTTGTTAATAAAACAAAACTATTATTTTGTGATAATTTCTTAAAGTTATCTGCTAATATTTCTTGATCTGTATCATCAAATCCAAATTCACTATAACTTACAAAAGATTGATTTTTAATTAATGGTCTATATGGTGGATCAAAATAAATTAATGTTTTATCATCAGTATGTTTAATTACTGTGTTGTAGTGTCCAAAGCTAATCTTAACTTTTTGCAATAATTCAGCACATAAAATTAAATTCTTTTCATCACAAATTAAAGGATTTTTATATTTACCATGAGGTACATTAAACAATCCTTTTTTGTTTACTCTATATAATCCATTAAAACAAGTTTTATTTAAGAAAATAAATTCTGAACATTTTTTAAAATCTAATTCTTTTTTTAATTTTATTTCATTATATTCTTGTCTAACTTTTAAATAAAATTCATCTCTATTATCACTATTAAAATAATCTTTTTCTAATTGTTTTAAAGAATTGATGACATTTTGAACATCTTCTTTAATACATAAAAAGCAATTAATTAATTCTTTATTTACATCATTAATGTAGGCTTTTTTAATTTTATAGTTTTGTAAAATATAAAACAATAAAGCTCCACCACCTACAAAAGGTTCAATGTATGTGTCTATTTTTCCATTTTTGATTTCTTCAGGTAAAAATTCAGTTATTTTATTAATTAATTGAGTTTTACCACCAGCTCATTTAACAAATGGTTTTGCTTTCATACATACCTCTTTTACTTAATATAAAATTAATCATTCTATAATATTTTATTTTATGTTTTATTAAAACTATTAAAAAACTTAATTAGAAATAAAATATGGTTATTAAAATATTATTTTCTAATTTAATCTTAATTACTGAAATATTCATTCATTTAATCTATAGAGTTACATTGAAAATATGTAATAAGATAAGAATTCCATTTTGCTGTTAGGGGTCTTTTCGGTAATTGATTATGATATAATAAATACATTTATTGTTAATTTATAATTTTGATGATATTTAAAAGGATTATTAATGAATATTAAAGATATTAAAACTAAAATAAAAAATATTTGAAACGCTCCTGAACAAGTAGTTTCAATGCGTTTTCCTAGAAATAAAGAAGAAAATAGTAACCCTTATAAAAAATGTTGAGTTTCTTTATTAACTATTGAATTATCAGATTTTGATTCTTTCTGTGAAAAAAATAAAGATAATGAAATTTTAATTTGTAAAGTTTTAAAATCATTCCACGAAGGATTATTTGAAATTTTCCAAAATGCTGGTATTGAAAATGTATCTTATCATGGTGATAAAGTTTATGCATATGCTAAAGCAGATGGACAAAACTCTAAAGAATCAAAAAAATTATTTACATGTGCAATGGATATTAATGGGTTTTTAAAATATTTCTGAAAAGCAATGGAATATAAAATTTCTATTTGTTTAGCAGAAGAATTAGTTCTAAATGTTGATTCAAAATATAAATTATCTTTTGCTGGTTATTTAATTAAAAAAGCTAAAAAAATGCACGCTAATTCAAAAATTAAAAATCAAATACTTTTAGATAAATTGTTTGTAATTAATAATAAAGAAGTACTTAAAAAATCAGAAACAGAAAACTTTTACACTGAATCTTTAGGTGGAGAATTATATTCAACTTATTGTTGTACTGATTGAAAAGATGAATAAATAATAAGATATTCTCAATTATAAAATTGGGAATATTTTTTAATAATAATTTAATTATATATAATTAATATAATATGAATATTTTAGAAATTATAGATAAAAAAAAGAACAAACAAGAATTATCTAAAGAGGAAATTGATTTTTTTGTAAATGAATATTCTAAAGATAATAGCATTATAAAAGATTATCAAGCTTCTTCTTTATTGATGGCAATTTTATTGAATGGATTAAACAAGAAAGAAACTTTTTATTTAACAAATGCAATGCAACATTCGGGAGAACAAGTTGAATTAGTTGCAAATCAAAATAAATTAATTATTGACAAACATAGTTCTGGTGGAATTGGTGATAAAGTAACTTTAATTTTAACACCAATTTTAGCTGCACTAGGATTTGATGTTGCAAAAATGTCAGGTAGAGGTTTATCTTTTACTGGTGGAACAATTGATAAACTAGAATCAATCAACGCTAAAACTGATTTTGATTTAAATTGTGCACAAGAATTAATGAATAAATATGGAATGTTTGTTATGTCACAAACCAACAAAATTGTACCTGCAGATAAAAAGATTTATTCATTAAGAGATGTATCAGGAACAGTTGAAAGTTTACCATTAATCGTTTCAAGTATTATGTCTAAAAAATTATGTATTAACTCTGATTATTTATTTTTAGATATAAAAGTAGGAAGTGGTGCTTTTTTTAAATCATTAAAAGAAGCAAATGAATTTTGTGATTATGCTTTGTATGTAGCAAAACAAGCAAACAAAAAAACTTCTATTCATTTAACTAATATGGATATTCCATTAGGTTTTAATATTGGTAATAAATTAGAAGTTATTGAAGCAATTAATTATTTAAACAACAAAATAAAAAATTCTTATTTAGATACATTAATTGTTGAAATGGCAGCTGATATTTTATTAGATACTAAAAAAGTTGAAGATAAAAAACAAGCAATTACATTAGTTAAAGAAATAATAGATTCTAAACAAGCATTAAATAAATTATTAGAATATTTAAAAGCAGTGGAATGTGATCTTGATTTATTAAACTTTGAATCATGATTTAATCCTAGTTATAGTCATCAAATTTATGCTGAACAAGACGGTTATTTAAATTTTGAAAATTGTAAAGAAATCGGATTAGTATCTTTATATTTAGGTGCTGGTAGAAAAACTAAATCAGATAAAATTGATTTTGATGCAGGGATTGTAATGAATAAAGAATATAATCAATTTGTTAAATCTGGTGAATTAATTGCAACATTGTATAGTAATTCTAAAATATCAAATGAAGCAATTGAGTTATTTAAAAGAAATTTAAAATTAACTAAAAAACCTAATAAAAATAATAAAGTTATCTATAAAAAAATTAGTAATTAAAGATGATTAAAATAGAAAACTTTTTATCTAAAGAAGAT
>CAMWRJ010000005.1 GCA_947176635.1 uncultured Mycoplasmataceae bacterium | reverse complement strand
TTAATTTTGATAATTTAGATAATTTATTTAATGCTATTCAAGATCAAATTAAAAATAGTCAATTCACAATTGATGAATTTGAAAGTTATTTAAGTACTGATACAGATTCATTTAAACAATTAATTGTAGATAACTTATACATTTCAGATACTGAAAATTTGACTATTGACAAAATAGCAAATATTAGTTTTGATACAAATACAAATCAATTAAACATTGAATTAGACAATACTTATTTAAAATATACAATTACAACAAATGCAAACATTACATTAGTTGATACAACTTTAACTATTAATAATTTGCAATATTACACTTTATATAACTTTGTTGATATTGATCAATTGTTTAATGCAATCCAAGACTACATTGATGTTAATAAATTAAGTAATGATGAATTCTTAGAATTAACAAACACAACAAATAATGATGCTATTAGAAAATTAGTAGAAGATAATTTATTAATTTCAACTACTACAACATTACCAATTGATAACATCATTGAAGTTAAATTAAATGATAGTTACCAACTTGAAATTACATTAAATGATCATTTCATTAAATATGCAATGCCAACTAATGCAAATATTAATTTAAATAATAATTTATTAACAATAGCTAATTTAGAATATAGTGAAACTATTGAACTTTTAAATATTGATGAATTATATGAATACATTAATAATTTAGTTGTATCTAATCAATTCACACCAAATGAATTTAAAACTTATATAAATGATCATTTAACTACACTAAAAACTGAAATTGCTTCTAAATTATTAATTTCAGCTAATCAATCTTTAGATGAAAATGAAATTATAAATGTTGCAATGAATGGTAATAATCTTGAGATTTCTATTAATGGAATACATAAAAAATATATTGTTGCTCAAAATTCAAATGTAACAGTTGTTAACAATAAAGATAATGCAATTATTAGTATTAAAAATTTAGATTTATACACAAGTATTAAATTCACTAACTTAGCAAGTATTCGTTCAAATCTACAAAAAATTGTTACAGATAATTGCTACTCATCTGATGATTTCAATAGATATATTTCTAACAATCAATCATCATTAAAAACAATGATTTCTAATAGTTTATCAAAAAGCATTGATGGACCTGGTAGTTGAAGTGTAAGTCAAATTAACAGAATTGAATATAGTGGTGGTAATGTAAAAATTTATTTCAGTAGACCATCAAATTATAATTATTCATTTGAATCTTATTCATATGGTTCATTTGCAAATGATGTATTAACAATTTCAAGTTTCAGTTATTATTCTCCATCACCAACAAATTACTTTAATTGAAATGGAAGTAAAATTACAGGATTAACGAGTGCAGGAAAATCACAAAGTATGTTAGCAATTCCTACAAGTTGTACATCAATTGGAGAATATGCATTTAGAAGTGCAAATAATCTTAGAACTTTAATTATTCCTGGAACAGTTAAAAGACTAGAAACAGCTGCAATTGAAAAATGTGCTAATTTATCTAGTGTTGAATTAAAAGAAGGTGTAACTGATATTGGTTCTTATGCATTTGGTGAATGTACTAGTTTAAGAAGTATTTACTTACCAAATTCAGTAACTGCACTTAGAACATTTGCATTTAATAAATGTACTAATTTAAATACATTAAGTTTAGATTATGAAAACAGTAGATTAAGTTTAATTGAACAACAAGCATTTAATGAGTGTCTTAATTTAACATCAGTTACATTACCTAAAACGTCTATAGAAATTCAATATAGAGCATTTTATACAGGTCCGCTTAGTTACTATAATCAAACTTATAATTTTTATTTTTATTCTACAAATCTTAATTTAAAAGGTGAAGCTATTTACATTGATGCATCCTCTTATAATTGTAATATTTATGTTAATGCATATTTTTATAATATTACAAATCCAAATAATTTTACTGGTGTTAAAGGACCAGAATGATGCTTATTTCTTTATGGTATAAATCATGCAAATTACTATGTTAAAAATAAAGGAGTTGCAGACAAAATAAGAGAACATTCATCTATTTGACAAAATCATTATGATTATCACATCATCTAACAAAAAAATATCTAACATTACAAATTATAGTGTTAGATATTTTTATTTGTTATTTAGTTTTTAAAGCTTCTAATAAATCTTTTTCAAGATTTAATTGATCATTTAATTCAACATAATCTTTATGTTGTTCATCTATTGTTTTTAATTTTTCTTCAATTTGATTAATTAAATTTTGGATTAAATTAGCATCTAAATCTGATAATGTAGCGAATGCTTTTGTAAAAATTTTAATGCCTTCATTTTTATCTACAATTAATGTTCCACCACATAAAACAATTTCTATTACATCATTATTAATAGTTTTAATTCTGCAATTACTATTTTTTAAAACTGCAATCATTGGTGTAATTTTTTCTTGAAGACCAATATGTCCATCAATTGTATTAACATCAACATATTGTACTTGTTCATTAAAACATACACCTTGATCTGGAGTCATTATTTTTAAATTAATCATTTTATAATTATTTAGTTAATTTTTCTTTAATATCAGCGATTGTTCCAACATATAAGAATGCTTGTTCTGGAATATCATCACATTCACCATTAATAATTTTTTCAAAGTCAGAAATGATTGTGCTTAATGGTACACTAATTCCAGGTTTACCACTAAATTTTTCTGCAACAAAGAATGGTTGAGATAAGAAGTTTCTAATTTTTCTAGCACGATAAACTACTTTTTTATCTTCTTCACTTAATTCATCTAATCCTAAAATTGCAATAATGTCTTGTAATTCTTCAAATTTTTGTAAAATTTCTTGAACTCTACGAGCTACATTGTAGTGACGTTCACCTACAATTTGTGGATCTAATAATCTAGAACTTGATTCAAGTGGGTTGATTGCTGGGAAAATACCTAAAGAAGCTACTTTACGGTCTAAAACAACTTTTGCATCTAAGTGAGAGAAAGTTGTCGCTGGAGCTGGGTCAGTTAAGTCATCAGCTGGTACATAAATTGCTTGCACTGAAGTAATTGAACCATTTTTAGTTGATGTAATTCTTTCTTGTAATACACCCATTTCGTATGCTAATGTTGGTTGGTAACCAACTGCAGATGGCATTCTTCCTAATAAAGCAGAAACTTCACTACCTGCTTGTGTAAATCTGAAAATGTTATCAATAAACAACAATACATCTTGATGATATTCATCTCTGAAATCTTCAGCCATTGTTAAAGCACTTAAAGCAACTCTCATTCTTGCTCCAGGTGGTTCATTCATTTGACCAAATACTAATGTTGTTTTATCTAATACACCAGATTCTAACATTTCAAAGTATAAATCATTACCTTCTCTTGTACGTTCACCAACACCTGCAAATACTGATAATCCATTATGATTAGTTGCAATGTTGTGAATTAATTCTTGGTTTAATACAGTTTTACCTACACCAGCACCACCAAATAAACCAATTTTACCACCTTTAGGGAATGGAATTAATAAATCAATAACTTTAATCCCTGTTGATAAAATTTCAATTTCACTTGATTGTTCATCAAATGCTGGAGCTTGACGGTGAATTGGTAAAAATTTCTTAACTGTAGGCATAGGTTTATTATCAATTGGTTCACCAATTACATTAAACATTCTACCTAAGATTTCATTACCAACTGGTACCATAATTGGTTTTTGTGTATTTAAAACTTTTTGTCCTCTAACAAGTCCATCAGTACTTGACATTGAAATACATCTAGCAGTATTGTTTCCAATTAATTCTGAAACTTCTAATGTTAATTCTGTTTTGTCTGATTTTTGAACAATTAAAGCATCATAAATTGCTGGTAATTTTGCATTATCAAATCTTACATCAACAACTGGACCTGAAACTTTAATAATTCTTCCATATTGATTAGTATTCATATTTATTCACCTTCTTTTTTATTATTTGAATTACCACTAATAATTTCAATGATTTCATTAGTAATTTGTGTTTGTCTTAAGTTATTATAAGCTAATGTATATTTTTCACTTAATTCATCAGCATTTTTAGTTGCTGTATCCATTGCATTTCTTCTTGAAGAATATTCAGATACTTTAGCTTCTATCAATGCTCCATAAATAATAGTTGCAATATAATCAGGAATTAAATTCTTTAAAATTTCTTCTTTATTTGGATTAAATTCAATATATGAACTTGATTTGTTATTAACATTAATTGAATTTAAAAAATCTTTATTAATTGGAAAAATATCTATAATTGTAGGTTCAAAAGTAATAGCATTAACAAATTTTACATAAGTTAATTTGATTTTATTAAATTTACCTGCTTCTAATTCGTTTAATATATATCTTGCAATTTCTGTACAAGTTGTATACATAATTTTTTTATCAGCAAAATCATAAAAACGTGCAATTTCATTTTTTACACCTTTTGCTTTAATAAAATCTAAACCTTTTTTACCAATTTGAATAATTAAATCTTCTTTTTTGATGTGTTTTAGTAATAAATTATTAACACCAACATTATAACCACCACATAATCCCATAGATGATGTAATGTTAATTCATAATGTAGCGTCATCAGGGTTTGAAGTTTTTAATAGATCTAAATTGTTATCTTCTAGCAATAATGCCATAATTTTGTAGAAATCATTAAAATAATCTTTAATGTTATCATACATATTTTTTTGTTTTTTTGATTTTGTTGTTGAAATTAAACGCATTGCATTAGTAATTTTAGAAGTTGAATTAATTGATGAAATTTTTCTTTTTAATTGATTTAAAGACATAAATTAATTACTCCTTAATTTGAGATAATTTTTGCAATTTTGCTTGTTTTTTCATCAATTTTTTTTCAGCTTTCTTTTTGCTTAATATTCCCATTCAACAAGCTAATGGTACAAAAACGCAAATTACAAAAGCAAAAACAAAAACTATAGTCATTATTGTATAACCTAAATTTAAACTAACATTAGGATATTTAGAAATTAATTCTTGAATTGTTGTATCTTTTAAAGTTATTATTTCACCACTAATTGATTCAACACCAAGTTTTCAAGAATTTTGACTTGCTAAAAATATTCTTCAAACATTTTCTGCTTCAATAATTTTTGGATAAGTTTCTGATTCATTTCTTTCTAAAACTTCTCTGAAGAAATTATATCTAATTCCCATATTAATTACACTATTTAAAAATAAAATAAAAAAGATTGCTGCTAATATCGCAAATGTACAAATAATAAATGTTTTAGATTTAATAAAACTTTGCTTATTTGGAGAAGTGTTCATATAAAATCCTATTTTTATTCTTTATTATCTAAATTTAATTCTGTAACAACTTCTTCTTTTTGTTCATCAGACAATTTAATTGGTTCTTTAGATGTAATTTCATCTTTAAGACTAATAACTTCATTTAAAGTTTCATTAACTGATACAAAATCATTATTATTTACATTTTGAATTTTATCTGATAATTCATTAATAATTTTGTTTAATTCTTCAACATATTTTGTGTAATCTTCATTAGAAATATGTTGTTCTCTAATTACACCTAAAAAATCTAAAGTATATTTAGCAATTGTGTATCTAAAATCTAAAGATAAATTATTTTTTGTAAAATCTTTTGATTTTATTAATTCATTATAAATTTTAGTTTTAGCAATTTTATCTAAAATGAATTTTTTGTATTCATTAACTCTTGATAGAGGAATGAAATCTATAAAACGTTCTTTAATTGCAAATAATAAAACAGCTTCTTGTGATTGTGATAATGGTTTATTTGGAGCTTGTTTTAACATTGCCATAATTCTATCACCATGATCTAGTGTTGCTTTAGTGTTTTCATCTAAATCACTACCAAATTGTGCAAATGCACTTAATTCTTGGAAACTTGCTAATTCAATTTTTAAAGAAGAAGCAGTTTGTTTTACAGATTTAATTTGAGCTGCACCACCAACACGAGATACAGATAACCCAACATCAATTGCAGGTCTTTGCCCTGAGTTAAATAATGATGTTTGCATAAAAATTTGTCCATCTGTAATTGAAATTACATTTGTTGGAATATATGCAGAAATATCACCAGCTTGTGTTTCAATAATTGGTAAAGCAGTAATTGAACCACCACCATTTTCTTGATTTACTCTACAAGCACGTTCAAGCAATCTTGAGTGTAAATAGAATACATCACCAGGATAAGCTTCACGTCCAGGTGGTCTTTTTAATAATAATGATAATGTTCTATATGCAACAGCATGTTTAGATAAATCATCATAAACTATTAAAACATCTTTACCTTTAGACATAAAATATTCTGCTAATGTTACACCTGTATATGGTGCTACATATTGTAATGCTGGTAAATCAGATGCACCAGCCATAACAATTGTAGTGTATTCCATTGCACCTTGTAATTCTAAGTTTCTTTGTAAATTAGCAATAGTTGAATTTTTTTGTCCAATTGCTACATAAATACAATAAACATCTTTGCCTTTTTGATTAATGATTGTATCAATAGCAACTGTTGTTTTACCAGTTTGACGGTCACCAATAATTAACTCTCTTTGTCCTTTACCAATAGGGAACATTGAATCAACTGATAAAATACCAGTTTCTAATGGTTGGTCAACAGATTTACGTGCCATTACACCAGGAGCAATTTTTTCAATTGGTAATGTTGCATCTGCTTTAATTGCGCCCATTCCATCAATTGGTTTACCAGTAGCGTCAATAATTCTACCTACAAAATTAAATCCAACTGGAATTTCAAATACTTTATTTGTTCTTTTAACTGATTGTCCTTCTTCAATGTCATTGAATTTACCTAATAAAACTACACCTACTGAATTTTCATCAAGACTTAAAACTAAACCATGTGAACCATTTTCAAAGATTACAATTTCATTAAGCATAACGTTTCAAAGACCTGAAACTGTTGCAATACCATCACCAACAGACATTACAACACCTTGTTCATCTTTCATTAATAACAAATCTTTAAATTTGTCTAATTCTTTTGAAACTAAAGAACTAATTGAATCAATTTCTATTTCTTTTTTTGACATAATTAATTCCTTCCTTTTGAAGTATTTATAATACTATCTAATTTAGCTTTAATTGATCCATCAATTACTTTTGAATCAAAAACTATTTTTACTCCACCAATCAATTCTTTATCAATTTTAATATTGATAGGATATGGTGTAAAATTATATTTGTTTGAAACTAATTCAACAATTTTGTCTGAATCAGCTTTTTTTATTTCAAATGCTGAATATATTGTGATTTCTATATCTTTTTTATTGTAATTTGTATTACTAGAATTTCAAGCATTACTTTCAATAAAAGAAGATTCTAAATCAATATTTTTATTCATTTGTTGATAAACCTTTAATAAAATCTTTTACTAAATTTTCATTATCAGATTGAGAAATATTCTTTTTTAATAATGCTTCTGTTGTTCTGAAAATAATATCAATCATTTCTTTTTCAGCATCATTTTTAATTTTAATTTTTTCGTTTTTTAATAATTCATTTGTTGAATTAATTAATTTTTCAGATTGTGATTTTGCTTCAATTTGAGCATTATCAATCATTGAACGAGATAAAGAGTATGATTGCTCAATAATTAATTTCGCTTTTTGTTTAGCTTCTTCTAATTCACTTTCAGCTGAAATTTTCATTTGTTGAGCATCTGCTATTTCATCTGCAATTAATTTTTGTCTTTTTTCTAACATATTGTTAGTTGGTTTTCAAATTAAAAATAATAAGACTAAAAATAATACAGCACCTGCAATTAATTGCGCAATTAATACTCAAATATTAGGGAATACTTGATTAATAATTGCACCTGGTGTTAAATCTCCAGGTCCTTCTGTACAACTTGTTAATGAAATTGCAAAATATCCAATAATTGATAATATAACCATTATCAATAATGTAAATATTACTAATTTAGTTTTTTTAGTTTTCATAAATTTATAACAATTTAAATAAAATTACATTACGAAAATTAATAAAATTGAAACAATTAAAGCATAAATAGCAACTGATTCTGTAATTGCCATACCAACAATCATGATGTTCATAATTTTAGGTTGAGCTTCTGGGTTTCTACCAACAGCTGTTGCTGCAGCTGCAACTGTGATACCTTCACCTAAACCAACACCGATTGAACCAACCATTGCTAAACCAGCACCAATTCCTTGTCCTAATGCTTTAAGACCATCAGCTTGAGTTGTAACATCTGCCGCTATAGCAACATCATTAAGTGTTGATGCAACTTCATTAGCTTGTGCTAATCCACTAAAGTGTTCAGCTACTACATTTGTAATATCAATAAAATTCATAATATAAAACTCCTTCTAATTTATTATTTAATTAACATTATTTTGGATTTTTTGTTTATGTTCTAATAATGCTTTTTCTTGTTCTAGAATTTTGTGTTCTTTTTCATGTTTGATTTTTTCAAAATGTTCAAGACCTTCTTTAATTTCATTTCCTCAATATGTTACTGCTAAAATTGTGAAAACAAAACCTTGAATAATTCCAGTGAATAATGTGAAATAAGATAACAATAGTGGGAACATAATAAAGCCACCAATTAAAATAATTGAAACACCTGGATATTGCGGTAGTATTTCTCCTAATACCCATCAAACAATTGAATAGATAACTGCACCTGCTGCTATGTTACCTCATAAACGGAATGTTAATGAAATTATTGGTGTAAATTTAGAAACTATTTCTAATGGTTGAATCATAATAGGAATTTTTTTACCTTTAATTTTGATTCTTACTGTAAATTTATTAAAATAACTTCATTTTTGGTATTTAACTGCTAAAACTTGTGATCCAATTCATACAACTAGTGCGAATGTTAATGGCACTGTTGAGAAAGTAGTTGATTCTTTAAATCCGAATACAGCTACTAAATTTGACATTGAAATTGTTAAAAACACAAATAAAAAAAATGGTGTTAATTTAATAAACCTTTTACCGATAACTTCGACTACCAATCCCTTGATAAAGTCAATTATCATACAAATGCTTAATACAAATTTTCCAGGGGTTTGATTAGCTTTTATCTTTCTAACTTTAATATAATAGCAAATTGCTAATAATGACAAGATTAAAGTTGTTAAGATAATAGATGCTATTGGATAAATTGAGTATGTGACACTATCTCATTTATATTGTTCCATCTAATACCTCCCTTCATTTTGTCGGTTTTATACAAATTATTGTAATTTCTTACGTTTTGAATAATTTGTAGCTATGTTTGTAATCATTCATAAAAAGGTTGCAAATATAGTTAATGCAAAACACATTCAAAGATTAAAAAATTTACACTCATTAATCCCTTTATTTCCGCCAGAAGTTGTCAAAAAAGTTACAATGGCACAAACTATAAATGGAATAAAAGCTACTAGATTTTTCAAAATAAATATTCATGTAAATCTAAAAAAGTTAGCTTTTTTTGAATGTAAATCGATTGTGTCTTTGGAAAAAAATACATTTGGTAATAATAGAAATAGTCTAGACATCAAAATTAAAGGAATAGTTAATAATACTGTATATACCATACTTCAATTTGAAATTACAAAACCATATCCAATACTAAAAGCTAATAAAGCTATACCAACTGTTAGTAGAACTATTAAAAAAAAATATATTCTTTTCTGTAATTGTTGCATAATAAAACCCGCTAAATAACTTAGCATAATTATTATATAATAATAAACAATTATAATCATTTTTAATATCAATATTTTTCAATAATTTTTTTACAACAAACAAAAAATTTAGAACCTATCTAAAATATTGTAGATTCTAAATTTTATTTTCTTATTCTTTAACTTTTACTTTTGCAAATTTAATTACATTATCTTTATATTTATAACCATTTGAAACAATTTCTGTAATTGTATCTTTTTCTTGATTTGAATCTTTAACAATTTCAACAACTTCCATTGTTTCATGATTTGGTTTATTTCCAACTGATATACTAATTTTTTCAATTCCCATATTGTTTAAGGCGTTAGCAAACATATTAGAGAACATTTTGAAACCAAATAAAAAGTTTTGGATTTGTGGATTATCATTCGGAATATTAATGATTTTATCAAATTGTTCAATTGTATCAATTAAATCTAAAATATCTTTAGTGAATAATTTTGTTTTAAACTCAACTAATTTTTGATTATTTAATGCAACTAATTCTTCTTGTTTATTAACTAAAATTTTTTGCATTTCATCCTGTTTTTCTTTTAGTTTTTTAATGTAATTTTGATTATTTTCTTCAATCTTTCATTTTAAACTAATTAATTCTTTTTGAAGGTTGTTATTTTCTTGTTTAACACTTTCAAGTTCTTTTTTTAAAAGTTCAATTTCAGATAATTCATTGTTTTGTGATTTATTAGATATTTCATCTTCTAAAACTGATTCATTTTCTAATTCTTTATTATCTTCAACTTTATTTTGTTCTTTTTCTTCTTGTTTTTTATGATTTTTATTAAATTTCATTTTAAGCCTCCTTTTTAAGAATTAATTTCTTTTTTAATTTGTTCGTTATAATCATTAACATTTTTATTATTTTTATTAATAAAACTTCTTAATTGTTTTAATTGATCATTATTTAAATCAGCATCAGCTAATTCAATCACTACATATAGATCACCTTCAATTAATCTATTAGTGTTTTTATTCATTCTTTTAACACCATATTTTGGAACTTTAATTTTTGTACCAGCTTTAATCATTTTAGGAATATCTATTGTTATTAAACCTCATGGTGTTTGTAAAGTGTGTTCACCACCAGTAATTGCAAGTATTGGGTCAATATATGTTCTCATATATAAATCATCATTATGTCTTTCAAAGAATTTAGAATGTTTGATTTGCATAATTAAATAAACATTACCTTCTTTTTTAGCTTTTTGATGACCTTTATTTGAAATTACTAAATATTCATTATTATTAATTCCTTGTGGAATATTAACAGTCATTGACATATCAACAACTTTTTGCCCTTCACCTTTACATGCATTACATTTGTTTTTAATAATTTTTCCTTTACCACGACAATTAGGACAAATTGATTGTGTTTGCATATTTCCAAAAACTGTTTGTTTTGTTGTAATGATTACACCATTACCATGACACATATCACAAGTTTTGATGTCAGTTGGGTCAACTGCACCTAATCCATTACAAATTTCACAATTTATTTTTCTTTTGTAATTGATTTTTTTATTAGTACCATTTAAAGATTCTATGAAAGATAAATTTATTGCTAATTTAATATTTAAGTCTTCTTCTTGCTCAAAGTTTGAACTGAATTCACTAAATCCTGTTGAGCCACCAAAACCTGAGCCACCAAAGAATTGTTCAAAAATGTCTTGGAATGATCCGAAATCACCTTGGAATCCACCACCAAAACCACCTCCTGGTTGTTGATGACCAAATCTATCATATTGTGCTCTTTTTTCTGGATCACTTAAAACTTCATTAGCTTCATTTACTTCTTTAAATTTTTGTTCTGCATCTGGTTCTTTATTTAAATCTGGGTGGTATTTTTTAGCTAATGTTCTATATGCTTTTTTTATTTCTTCAGTAGTTGCATTTTTAGAAACACCTAATACTTCATAATAATCTCTTTTCATAAATTACCTCCAAATATCATTAAAATTATAACATAATATTAGCAATTAAAATATATGAGTGCTAAAAAATGTGAATTACTAAATAGTAATCCACACTTTAAAAATTATTTTTTAATTTTATTATTGTATTCATCCTTTAAAGAATCAATAAAATTATTTAATCTATTTTCATCATAATTTACACAATCATAATAAAAGTATTTATTTACATAATTTGCTTTTAATCTTTTAAATACTGATGATAAGTTATTTAGATATTCTTCAGCTGTTCAACCAAAATCAGATTCTTTTGAATAAATTTCAGTTTTTGATCCAGTTGTTACAATTGTATAAAAGTTTATTCCTTCTAAATTAAAAACTCCAGTTCTTCAAACTTCAGCCATATATCTAGATAAATTTCATGGTAAATTAAATCAATTAATTGTAAATAATAAAATTACATTATCAAATTTTTTAATAAATTCTTGTTCATAAGGAATATCAAATGGTTTTGAGCCGTCAAGTTTAACTGCAGTAATTCCTTCTAATTTAGATAAT
This sequence comes from uncultured Mycoplasmataceae bacterium, assembly GCA_947176635.1. Classification (GTDB taxonomy): domain Bacteria; phylum Bacillota_I; class Bacilli_A; order Mycoplasmatales; family Mycoplasmoidaceae; genus Ureaplasma. Next base: position 1,568 of record CAMWRJ010000005.1, on the reverse strand, counting down.
TCATTAAAAATTTTAATTGTGTGTTGTGAATCTGTTGGACAAATTCTTGAATATAATAATAAAGTTTTTTTCATATTATTTCCTTAAATTTAAATATATTTTTTTAATTTTTTGCTTTCTAATTCAAATCTACCAACTTTTGATGATGGAATATTATTTTTATTAACTAAATCAGCACTAATATGAACAGAATTTGTTAATAAATTACTACCAACACCAAATACATCTACTGGTACATTATTATCTTGCAATACTTTAATTTTATGATAATTTAGTCCACTACTAATATAAATTTTAATTTGTTCAAAATTATTTTTGATTAATCAATCTTTAACTAAAAAAATTAATTCTTTACTAACTCCATTTGCATTAATATTTTCTTTTAATGATTCATCAATTAAATTACTAGAAGTATCTAATCTAACACCTGAACATAAATGTAAAACGCTTTTAATTTGATTTAACGTTTTAATAACATTATTTTCATAATCTAATAAAACAACTGGCTTTTGATTAAAGATTTCATAATAATCTTTAATTAATTTAACTAAATCGTTATCATATTGTTGAATTAGTGCATGAGGAATTGTACCAACCACATTAATGTCTGTTTTATTCTTTAATAATTTTACTTGTGCTTTTGTTGTAAAATATTTGCATCCTCCAATATATGCTGCATAAGCATCATATTGTTGATTAAAAAAGGCATTAGTTCTATCTGCCATATAAATTAATTGTTGATCATTGTTTAATAATTTTAATATATTATATACATTTGTTGATATCGAACTGTATGTAGCTAAAATTCCATCAATGATATTTTCTAAAAAACAAAAATCAGAATAATTACCAATTATTTTTAGAATTGGATCATTTCTATTAATTATACTTCCTTCTGTTAAACCATAAACTTCTATCTTTTTTAATATTTTTTTAGGTAGTGTTGTTTTAATAATTTCTATTACTTCATTAATTCCAGAAATTACAATTTGTTCTTTATTAAAACAAATAAACTGTAAGATTGATTTAGAATTTTCCATCTTACAGTTTAATATTTTTTTGGATTTAATGAAATATTCAGATGTATAAAAACTATTTTTAATTTGTTTTAGTTGTTTTTTATCTGTAATACTTTTCATAATTATTAATTTTAATTTATTCTTCCTTAAAATCTGTTGATTCTAATAATAAATCAATATCTTCTTGTTCATCATCTTTTTTAATAGAAAATAAAGGTTTTAATAATTTTCAACATACTAAACAATTTCATCCGCTAAATAAAACTGAAATACCACTTGAAACTAATAATAATCAAAATTCAGTAGTAAAATTTTCTGAATCAATTGCTTTATTATTTAATGAAACAAAACAATAAATATAAATTATTAATGTTATTAAAAAAGTAACTATTAATAAATATAACATTGGATTTTTATAATTCTGTTTGTTTTCTAATAAAAGTCCAATTATTAAATAAATATTTAATACTATTGAAATATATTTAATTATTTCAAATTTTATATTTTAATTTGTTTTATAATAATAATATTTACAATTAACAATTAGTA
>CAMWRJ010000004.1 GCA_947176635.1 uncultured Mycoplasmataceae bacterium | reverse complement strand
ATTTATAATAATTTACACTAAATGTTTCGAATTCTTCAATTTTAGATAATTGATAAAATTTTAAATTAAGATTAAAATATTTGTCACATTCATAATCACCATTAATTTGACTAATAATAAGTTCATCATAATAAAATTCAAATAATTTATAAATCTCACTACCACCAATGACAAAAACATCTTGATGTTCTGCTAATTTTAAAATTTCTTCATAATTATTAATGACTTGAACATTATCAATTTTTAAATTAGTATTTTTTGACAAAACAATATTAGTTCGATTAGCTAATGGTTTGCCAATTGAATAATAAGTTTTTGTTCCCATAACCACAATATTATTTTCAGTTATTTTTTTAAAATGTAATAGTTCTTCTTTGTTTTTTCAAGGAATAGTATTATTTTTACCAATACCATTTTTATTATCTATACAAACAATTAACTTTAACATAAACTAAACTGCAACATCTGCTTTAATAAAAGGGTCAGGATTATAATCAACTAATTCAAAATCTGAAAAAGTATAATCAAAAATTGAAGGTTTCTTTTTAATAATTAATTTAGGTAATGTTTTAGGAGTTCTTGCAAGTTGTGTTTCAACTTGTGATAAATGATTTTCATAAATATGAGCATCACCTATTGTGTGAATGAATTCACCATATTCTAATCCACATTCATCAGCTATCATCATTGTAAGCAATGAATATGATGCAATATTAAAAGGTACACCTAAAAATAAATCTGCACTTCTTTGATATAACTGACATGATAATTTATTATCAATTACATAAAATTGGAATAATGAATGACAAGGTGGCAATAACATATCATCAACTTGATTAGGATTTCATGCAGAGACAATCAATCTACGACTATTAGGATTTTCTTTTATAGATTTAATGACTTTTTTTAATTGATCAACACCATTAAAATCTCTTCATTGTTTCCCATATACAGGACCTAAATTACCTCATTTTTTTGCAAACTTTTTGTCGCTTTTTATTTTATTAATAAATTCATCAATAGTTTCATTTTTAAAATGTTTAGATTTTTTATAAGAATCATATGGTCATTCATTTCAAATCTTAACATTATTGTCTACTAAATATTTAATGTTAGTATCACCACTAATAAATCATAATAATTCATGTAATACTGCATTAAAATTAACTTTTTTTGTTGTTAATAAAGGGAAACCATTATTTAATGGATATCTAGTTTGTAAACCAAAATATGAATATGTATTGATACCTGTTCTATTTTCTTTAAATTGCCCATTTTCTTTTACAAATTTTAATAATTCTAAATATTGTTTCATTTCAAAACCTATTTTAAAAACTTTTTGTAAAGTTGATCTGATTCTGAATCAATATCTTTAAAAGAATGATGGTGAATTCTACATCTTGCATCATAACTATCTGAATCACCAATAAAAATTAAATCTTTATTTGTATTAGTTACTCTTTCAGTAAATGTTGCTTCTTTAGTACAAATAGTACAAATAGCTGATAACTTAGTAATTTGATCAGCAATTGCTAATAATTCTGGAACAGGACCAAATGGTTTCGCACGTCAATCTTTATCTAAACAAGCAATGATAACATGATAACCATTTTTAGCTAATGTTTTTACAACATCAATAATGCCATTATCTAAAAATTGTGCTTCATCAAATGCAACTACTTTAATTTTTTTATTTTCAGGTTTTGATAAAATTTCAAAAATATCTAATGAAGATTTTATTGGATTTGTAACTCATTTTCTACCATCTCTTGAATTAATGTTATCAGTTCCACCACGAGTGTCTATTGCTGGTTTAAAAGTAATAAAAGGAACTTTTGCTCAATATAATCTATTTAATTTTCTTAATAGTTCTTCTGTTTTACCAGAAAACATTGGCCCACATATAACTTCTATTCATTCTGATTGAAATAACTTATTCATAAATATACCTCTTTCTATTTTGTAACATTAAATTTAAAGTTACAAATGTCTCCATCTTTCATTAAATATGTTTTTCCTTCAAGTCTCATTTTTCCATTTTCTTTTGCAATTATTTCATTGTCAAATTTAACTAAATCATCATAAGAGATGACTTCAGCTTTAATGAAACCTTTTTCAAAATCAGTATGGATAATTCCAGCACATTCAGGAGCCAACATACCATTTTTAAAAACTCAAGCATGAATTTCTTGTTTACCACATGTAAAATATGTTGATAAATTTAATAATTTAAAAGATTCACGAACTAAATTTTCTAAACCAGTATATTCAATATTTAAATCTTTCATAATTTCTTTTTTAGTTTCTGTATCTAATTGATTAATTTCATTTTCAATTTTAATACTAATTGGAATAACTAAATCATTAGTATTTTTTACATATTCTAAAATTCTTAAATATTCTTGATTTTGTTCTGGATTTGAAATATGTTCTTCATCAATGTTTGCAACATATAACATTGGTTTAATTGTAATTAAATTTAGTTCATTTAAATATTTTGTTTCTTTTTCAGTTCATTGATTAGATTTAACTAATTTATTTTGGTCTAATAATGATTTTGCTTTATTTAAAATTACTAATTCACTTGCTGATTCTTTATCACCAGATTGTGCTTTTTTAGCAATTTTTTGAATCCTTTTTTCAACAATATCTAAATCAGAAATAATTAATTCTAAATTAATAATTTCAATATCACGTATTGAATCTATCGTTGTATATTCATGTGTAATATTTTTATCAGCAAAACATCTAACAACATGACAAATTGCATTAGTATCTCTAATATTTTGTAAAAATTTATTTCCTAATCCTTCACCTTTACTAGCACCTTCAATTAAACCTGCAATGTCTACAAATTTAAATGATGCAGGAATAATTTTTTCTGATTGATAAATTTCTTTTAATTTTTCTAATCTTAAATCAGGTAAGTTAATGATTCCTACATTTGGTTCAACAGTTGCAAATCTATAATTAGCAGCTAAAGCATTAGAATTAGTTAATGTATTAAATAGTGTAGATTTACCAACATTAGGTAAACCAACAATTCCAGTAGATAATGCCATATATGATCTCCTCTATCATTAAATTGATACCACTTCTTATTATATATATAAAAACAGTAGATTATAAAGTGAATTTCAATAATCTAAATCCTATTATTTCATTAATATTTTTAATCAAATATAAAATATGTTAGGCGTTTTACCTAACATATTATAAGTAATGAAAGTATTAATTATTTTTTATAAATTGTTAATTTTTTCTTGTAATTCATCTACTTTATCTAATTTTTCTCAAGTAAATGAATTTGCTTCTTCTCTTCCAAAATGCCCATAAACAGAAGTCTTTTTATAAGAAACATTAAATAAATTTAAGTCTTCTAAGAAATCTTTTATTTTAAATCTAAAAGTATTTAAAACTACTTCTAAAATTTCTTTATCTGAATATTTTGATGTATTGAAAGTATTAATATTAATTGAAATTGGTTCTAATAATCCAATTCCAAAACCTAATTGAATTTCACATTTATCAGCTAATCCAGCAGCAACAATATTTTTAGCTATATATCTTGCAAAATAAGCAGCACTTCTATCAACTTTAGTAGGATCTTTACCACTAAATGCACCACCACCATGACGTGCAATTCCACCATATGTGTCTACAATAATTTTTCTACCAGTTAATCCAGTGTCACCAATTGGACCACCAATTACAAATCTACCTGATGGATTTATAATCATATTAAAATCTGTGTTTAAATTATATTCGTTTGCAACAATTAACATTTCGTTTTTAATAAATTTATTTAATTGTTCCATATCAGTATCTTTTGTATGTTGAATAGAAACTAAGAAAGTTTCAATTCTTGGATTTTTTTCATCTGCATAATCAATTGTTACTTGACTTTTCATATCAAATTTTAAAAAGTCAACATCTTTATTTCTAATTTTATTTTCTATATTAAATAAAATTTTATGAGCTAAAACAATTGGTAAAGGCATATAGTTTTTTGTTTCATTAGTAGCATAACCAAACACAATACCTTGGTCACCAGCACCAATTTCAGTATTTTCTTTATTAACTGATTGTGAAATATCTTGACTTTGTGTATTAACATTACTAATCACTGTAAAATCATGTTTAGTGTATCCAATATTATGTAATACATTTCAAGCAATTTTTACAACATCTAATTTTACTTTAGATGAAATTTCCCCACCAATAACTATTAATCTATTTGAAGCAAAAACTTCACATGCTACTCTACTATTTTTATCTCTGCTTAAATATGCATCTAAAACAGCATCTGATATTTGATCACAAATTTTATCAGGGTGTCCAATACCTACACTCTCGCTACTAAATAAGTTTTTATGTTTCATAATTAATACCTTCCTATTTTATTTTATTATTATAGTTTAATAACAAATAACCATAATATCCGATCATTGCTGCGTTATCACCTGTATATTTTAATTCAGGAATATATAAATCATTTGTTATTTTTTTACATGATTGTCTTAGTAAATTATTAGCAGAAACTCCACCGCCTAAGACAAGACAATTAATATTATACACTGACTTATAATATTGTAATTTATCTATTATTAATTCAATTGCTGTTTTTTGAAATGACGAAGCAATTTCTATCTCATCAATGTTTTCATTTTTCATTTTTTTAGTATTTATATAGTTTAAAACAGCGGTTTTTAAACCTGAAAATGAAAAGTTTGTTGTTGATTCAGGTCACTTCTTTATAAAATTTATTGTTGCTTTATTTTCATCATAATTTCTATCAATAATTGGTCCACCTGGATAAGTTCAATTTAAAGCTCTTGCTACTTTATCATAAACTTCACCAATGGCATCATCAACTGTAATATTTAAAATTTTGTATTTAACAGGAGAATCAACTTTATAAATTACAGAATTACCACCACTGACAACTAATGAAAGAAAAGGATAATGAATTTCATTTTCATTAATAAATGCTGAGAAAATATGTCCACATAAATGATTAATACCTATTGCTTGTACATTAATTAAATTTGCTAACATTTTTGCAAATAAAATTCCTATATGAAGTGATCCTGGTAATCCTGGATATTCAGTGTACACTATATAATTAATGTCAAAAACTGATAAATTAATTTCTTTAAGACAATTTATTAAACATTGATGAATATTATTTAAATGTTCTCTACATGCAATTTCAGGTACTACACCGCCATATTTACTTTGTTCTAATGATGATGATAATGTAAATTGTGTTAATAATTTTTCATTATTAAAAATAGCAATACTTGTATCATCACAACTAGTTTCAACTGATAAAATTAATGACATTATTTCTCCTTCATATAAAAACACAATGTTTTACATTGTGTTAAGTAATTTTTTATTAATTAAATAAGATAATGCTTTTTTAATTGGTTTATTTAATATATAATCAGGATGGAATTTTGTTTTTTTAGCTTTTTTAGCATTAATAATTACAGAAATTCCTGCAATTTTTAACATTGGTAAATCATTACCTGAATCACCAAATGCTATTGTATCTTTTAGATCAATATTTAATAAATCACTAACATATTTTAATGCAAAAGATTTATTAGCATTTTTTAGTGTAATTTCAATCATTAAACCATTTGTTTTTGAAACATCTAAAATTTCAGGGAATTTTAAATTAATTTCATTAACAACATTAGTTAAATTAGTACCAATTCTTTTCTTTAATAAATTAAATTTATAAAAATTAGATTGATTAAATTGATTGAATTCAGGTTTACCAAATCTTTTTGAAATATGTTTATTTCTTAAAAATGGTCATCAAATTTTTGGTACATTGTATGATTGAATTTTTCTTTCTAAAAAATCATCAACACAATATCCAGTAAGAACCATTTTATTTTTTAAAGCAATATTGTATAAATCATTAAATAAATCATTATTTATTGAATTTTCAAATAAAACTTTTTCATTAATATTGTCATATATAAGAGCACCTTTTAGTGCACAAATATATGGAATTTTTTTACCTGTTTTTTGATAAAAATAATCAGCAACAGTTTTTGAAGTATAAAATGGTCTTCCAGTAATAAAAACTATTTGATTACCTTTTTCAATAAACTCAACCATTGCTTTCATGTTTTTCTTAGATATTTTGAATCCATGAGAAACAATAGTTCCATCTAAATCTAAAGCTAAAAGTTTTGACCTATGATTATCCATATTTTATATTTATTAATTATTTAATTTCACTTAAGATATTTAATAAATCGTTTTTAGATTTAAAACCAACTGTTCTGTTAACTTCTTTTCCATCTTTTATGAAAACTAATGTAGGAACACTTAATACACCAAATTGTGAAGCTAATTCATTGAAGTCATCAACATTAACTTTTAAAAAGTTTACATCACTAACTTCTTTTTCTAATTCATCAATTACTGGAATAAGCATTTTACAAGGACCACATCATGTTGCATAAAAGTCAACAACAGTGATTTTGTCTTCCATTAATTTTTCTTTTAATATTTCTAAATTTTTAATTTCCATGATTTTTACCTCATTTTCTTTCTTCATATTTTTAAAATTTTAAAATATTATATTTGTTTATTATATATCAATTTTTATCAATTTCTACAATATGAAGTAATTAATCTTATATATGTTTTATATGATAAAATATAAAGTATTTTGTATTTATCATATTCGATTAAATTGAATATTTTGAGGTTTTATAATGCCAAATAATAAAATAAATTTTAATAAAAAAATTATTAGAGATTTGATTGATTCAACCATTAAAAGCACACCAGGTATTAATGGATGAGAAGTGATTTCAATTGAAAATAATAATGTTAATAATGAAGTCATTGAAATAATGATGTCAATAAATGTTTGTGATGAAATTAATCAAAAATCAAATGTTGTAGATGAATTTGAAGATTTCTTAAAAGAAAAACTAAATAGTATTTTAGACATAAACAAAAATAATATAATTTTGAAAATTAATTTTAAATAGCAATAGTAAAGGAAAATGTTAGTATGAGAAAAATAAGTTTAGATTCTTTTATAGAAATGTTAAAAATTGGTACAAATTCATTATCTTGTGAACATGAGTATATTAATGAATTAAATGTTTTTCCTATTCCTGATGGTGATACTGGAATTAATATGAAAACCACATCTTTAGGTGCTTTTAACTCGATTAGTTTATCTAAATTTAGTGATTTTAAGCATCTAGGCGATGAATATAAAAAACAACTTTTATTTAATGCTAGAGGAAATTCAGGAGTAATTTTTAGTCAAATAATGAAAGGTTTTTGCGAATCTTTTAATGAAAATCAAAATGAATTGACTATTGAAGATTTACAAAAATCTTTTCATAACGCAAGAGAATGTGCATATGATTCAGTTTATAATCCAGTAGAAGGTACAATTTTAACTGTTATCAGAATGATTGATGAAGCAATTAATCAAAAAAAGTATAATTCAGTTGAAGAATTATTTTCTGATGTAATTAAAAATGGAGAATCTGCTTTAGAACAAACACGTGAAATTTTACCTGAACTAAAAAGAGTGAATGTTGTGGATTCTGGTGGATATGGTTTAATGTCTTTCTTGAAAGGAATGAATGCTGTTATTCAATCAAATGTAGATTCATATTTAAAAGAATTAAAACAAAAAAATAAAAATAGTGAAACTGCTGATTTCCAATCATTTGAAGATATTCATGATGGATCTGAATTTGGATATTGTTCAGAAGTTATTATTAGATTAGCTGAAAATATTAATCCAAATAAAAAAACTAGCAAAAAAGTTTTTGATAAACTAACATTTACAAAAGACTTAGAAAAATTTGGTAATTCGATTGTTTGTGTTCAAATTGATGATATTGTAAAAGTTCACGTTCATACAGTTAAACCAAATAAATTATTAGAATTAGGTTTAAGATATGGTGAATTTGAAAAAATTAAAATTGAAAACATGACTTTACAATTCTTAGATAAACAAAAAAATCAACAAGAAAATAATCAAAAAAAATTAAAAGATGAAGTATCAATTATCTATACTGTTCCTACTTTAAAAATTGCTGAATTATTTAAAGAAAGATTTGGACAAGATAATTATGTGTTAACTGAACCAACTGCTCCAAGTGTTAATGTTTTCATTAAAAAAATTAATAAATTAAATTCTAAGAATGTTGTTATTTTAACAGATGATTCTAACTTAGTTTTAGCAGCAGAAGAAGTTGCTAAATACTTTAAAGATAAAATCAATGTTAAAGTTGTTAAATCTACAAATGCAATGGAATCATTGATTGTAATGCAAGAATTTAATCCTGAATTATCATTAACAGATAATTTCAAAAACATGAATAAAATTTTAAAAACAACAAATACTGGTTTAGTATCTTTAGCAATTAAAGATGTAAACTATGAACACATCAGTGTTAAAGAAAATGATTACATTGGAATTATTCATAAAAAAATAATTTCAGCTAATTCACAAGAATTAGAAACATTAAAAGGTACTATAGATGAATTAATGAAAAAAACTAAAGAACCTAATATGATTTATATTGTTACAGGAAAAAAAGCTAATTTAGAAATAATTAGTCAACTTGAAGAATATATTGATAAAAAATATCAATTATTTACAGAAATTAGTGATGGTGAACAAGTTGTTTATAATTACTACATAGGCTTAGTGTAATTGAAAATGATGAAAATAGCTTTAGATGTAATGGGTTTTGAAAATGATGTAAATGAAGCAATTATAGCTGCTAGAGAATTCATTAAAAAACACCAAGATTTAGAAATTATTTTAGTTGGTAATCAAGACTTAATTAATCCTTTAATTAAACCAAATGAATTTAATATTGTACATACATCTGAATTTGTTTTACAAGATGATACTGTATTTAGTGCTAGAAGAAAACAAAACTCTTCTATTCAAATATGCGCTAATTTATTAAAAGAAAAAAAAGTAGATGGAATATTGAGTGCGTGTAATAGTGGAATTTTTGTTTTCACATTATATTCAACAATTGGTACAATACCAGGAATTAATAAATTAGGATTTATGCCAACAATTCCTAAATTAGATGGAATCTTTAATATGGTTGATGTTGGTGCATCAATTGATGTTAATCAAAATGATTTAGTTAAATTTGCAATTATGGCAAATGAATATGCTAAACAATTTACAACTTCTCCAGTAATTAAATTATTAAACATTGGGACAGAAGAACATAAAGGTAAAGAATTACAAGTTAAAACAAATGAAATTCTAAAATCTTTATCTTTTTTAAATTACCAAGGTTATTTAGAACCAAATAAATTATTAAATTCAGATGCTGATGTTGTAATAGCAGATGCTTTTACTGGTAATATTGCGCTAAAAACAATGGAAGGTACTGCTAAAACAATTGGTAATGCTTTAAAAACAGAATTTAAAAAACCTAAAAATTTAATTAAAGCATTATTTGCAAAATCTGTTTTAAAAAAGATTTCAAAGAAATTTGATTATAAAGAAAATGCTGGTGCTTTTGTTTTAGGTCTTAATGAAATGGCTGTAAAAACTCATGGTAGTGCTGATAGAAAACAATTTTTAAGTGCTCTAAGATTATTATATAATTCTATTAAATTTGATGTTTTAAATAAAATGAAAGAGAAACTAAAAGAATATGACTGAGAATGTTAATCATAAATTATTAAAGAAAATATTAACTAAATATCAAATTAATCCAAAGAATTATAGCGTTTATATTGAAGCATTAACTCATCCTACTTATGCAAATGAAAAAAAACTAAATTATAATTACCAAAGATTAGAATTCTTAGGTGATGCTGCTATTTCTTGAGTTGTAACAAATTATTTATTTAAATCAAATTTTAGTGAAGCTGAAATGTCATTGCGTAAATCTAATATTGTTAAAGGACAAACTTTAGCTAAAATTGCAAGAGAAGATTTTCAATTAGAAGATTTAGTCTTAAAAGGTAATGGATTAACTGTTATTACAGATAAAATTCTAGAAGATATTTTTGAATCTTTCATTGGTGCAATTTATAGAGATCAAGGAATTAAAAAAGTACAAAAAATCTTAGATACTGTTTTATTACAAAAAGTAGATAATAATTCAATTAACTTAGAAAAGACTAATAAAACTAAATTCCAAGAATGCATTATGAAAAATCAAAAGAATGCTCAAAATAATGAAAATGCTATTAAATATGTTCATCAATATTTAGATACTAAAGAATGATATGTTGAATTAATTTTTGATAATCATATTTATGGTAAAGGAATTGCTAGTAAGAAAAAAGATGCTGAAGAACTAGCTGCTAAAGAAGCAATGGAAAAATTAGCATTAATTACTGATGATAATGAATAACACAAAAAGAAAACTCCTTTTTATACGAAGGAGTTTTTTATTATAACTTTTTAATTAAACTTTCAACAATTGCTTCTAATTCTTTATTTTGTTTTAGTTCATTACTAAATTTTTTAATACTAGCCATTGTAGTAGAATGATTTCTATTATTAAAATAAGCACCTATTTTTTCAAATGGAATATGTAATTTTTCTCTTAAGATATACATTGCCATTCCTCTAGCATTAACAATATTAGCTTGTCTGCTAGGACCTATAATATCACTTGCTTTTAATGAATATAATTTAGATACTGAATTAATTACAGATTGTGGATTTAAAGAGATGTTATAGTAGTTTTTACGTACATTAGTTTCTTCAATATTTAAAATCTTTCTCACTTGATCAGCATCAATAATATTATTAGTTTGATAATTATTCATAAATAAAATCATATTAATTGAACCTAATAATTTTCTAATGTCTGTATAATGATATCTTACAATTAAATCAACTGCATCTTTAGTTAATTTTAAGTTTGCATCTCTTAAACGTTCTTGTGTAATTCTTTCAATAGAGTTTGGATCTGGATTATCCATTTGCAAAATTACCCCTGAACTAAATCTTGAAATCATTCTATCTGTAAAACCATTTAAATGTTCTGGATATCTATCTGAAGTGATAATAATTAAATGGCCTTCTAAAATTAAATTATTAAAGATATTAAAAAAGATTTCATTACTTTTGTTTTTATCTGATAAGAATTGAATATCTTCCATAATAAAAACATCATATTGAGCATTTTGTTTTTTAAACTCTTCTAATTTTTGTGATGATGAAATAATTTCATAAATTTCTCTAGAAAAATTTTCAGCACTAATAAATCTAATTTTACGTTCTGGATAGTTTTTTAAATATTCAAAAGCAAAAGCATTCACTAAGTGCGTTTTACCTACACCAGTGCTTCCAAAAATAAAAATGGGATTAAATAATACATTATCATTTTCAATTATGTTTTTTAATAAACCAGTTGGTCTTTGATTATATTCTCCAACAATATAAGTACTAAATGTTAAGTTTTTATCTAATTTAGAGTTATAGATTTCTTTTATTTGTTTGATTGGTTCATTTTTAATTAGATTAATTTCATCACGATTATTAATAAATTTAATTTCAATTTCGTCTTGGTATATTTTTGAAGCAATTTCATTAAATTTTCTTAAATTAATATCTTGTAAAAAATCATATAAATCTTTTGATTTTACATAAATATAAAAAATATGATCTGAAATTAATAAAGGTGAGCAAAATTGTTCCATTTGGATTAACATTGATTGGTTATTGTATTTATTCTTAGCTTCATCTATTATTTGCTGGAAGAAAAATTCTAAATTTTGAGACATAGTTAAATACCTAATTCCTTATATTTTTTGAATATATCGATTTTATATTATCACAAATTATTAAGCGATAACTTTTATTTATAATGTTATTGTTAAAAATTACAATAATAAACAAAAAGCTGTAGCAATTAATCACTACAACTTTTTTAAAACATATTATTCTGGAGTACTTGAAGTTAAGAATTGAGAGATACCAGTTTGGTCTTGTTTGTTATAAATATCATATACATAATATCTCGTATAAGTGGGTCCTATACCATTTCCTGAACCATTAAAACTTCATTCATATGCTGTGTAATATGTAACATTACATCCGGTAAATGGAGAATACTTTCCTCATTCATAACCACCTCTAAATTCAACTCATTGTAAATTAGTACAATTTTTAAAAACATCAAAACCTAAATAGTAAGCATTATCTAATCAAATATTTACATTCACTTGTCCATCAGTATTAAAAGCAATTCTAAAACTGTTTGCACCACCTTTAAATCATATTAATCCAGAGTTTTCAAAAGCACTAGATCCAATATATTTACAACGAGCTCTTGCATCTACTTTTTTTAGACTACTACAATTATAGAATGCAGAATTTCCAATTTCAGTTGCTTGAAGGGTAATAACGTTAGGTGAGCCTAATTTTGTACAATTATAGAATGCAGAATTTCCAATTTTAGTTGCTTGAAGAGGAAGAGTGTTAGGTGAGCTTAATTTTGTACAATTATAGAATGCAGCATCACGAATTTCACCACTAACATTAGCAATATCAATGTTTTGTAATTTAGAACAATTTTTAAATGCATTACAACCAATATTTCTAATTTGGTTTTTAGGCATAATCACAGTTTCTAAATTTACACAGTCGCTTAATAAATTATCTGCAATTGTACCACCTACATCTTCACTATCAGTTTTTTGAAAATATATTTGATCTAATAATGAAAAATCTACTGTTCTTAAATTTTCACAATTACTTAAAGCACCTGAATAAAAATATTTCATTTTTCTACTGAATTTAAAGCTTGTTTGTTGTTTACCTAATTCAGTTACACCTGTAATTTGAAATCCATCTTTAACTTTATTATATGTAAATCAGTTTAAAGGTGATCCTGAATCATCAAAGAAATCTAAATTTTTAAGGTAAATATAAGCATAACTTGATGTGCTAGAAACACTTATTAAATCATTTTCATGTTTTTCATAAAGATAATATGTATTTTCCTCAAATTTAATCCATATTCTAAATTCTAAATTTTGTTCATCTAATTCAAATTTATCTATATTTACTTCATAATTATTAAGATTTTCTAAATTATCTAAGGCAAATTTTTTAAAAAAATCTAAATTATTCGCCAAATATTCATTAAATTCTGCATATGTATATTCAGATACAAAATCATTAATTGTCTCATATAATTTGTCTAAATTAGTAAATATAACAGATTTTCATGTTTGCACAAGATCGTAAAATATAATATTACCATTAGCAACCATATCAGTTTCAAAATCACATTCGAAAAAATAAGGAAAACGAGGTTCAATAATTAATTTTCCATTTTCATATTTAATGTCAGTTATAAGAGTGCTATTTGTTCAAAATTCGTTTTTTACAATTTCAGATACTCAATAATTTCTATCAGGGTCATCAATTGTTTTTCTATTATTATCAAGATTTTCTTGTATCTTATTTTTTATATTATTCAATTGTTCTATTGTAACTTTAATTGGTGTACAAAAAGTTAAGTTAGTATTTTCTTTAAGAGTAAATGTTAATAGATTATCAAATAATTTAGCTTTACTTAATTTTTTATCTGCTAAATATGTTCTATCTTTTTCATCTAATGTAATACTAATATTAAAATATTTTTTCTTGTTTTTTACTCTTTCAATTGTTGCATTTTTAACTAATGATCCAATACGAATATTAGAGGCAGTAATATATTTTTTAGTTATATTTGCAAAATCATTTTCAAAATCCAAATAAACTAATTTTCTTAATTTAATTTCATCTTGATATCCATTGATTAATGTTGTAATGTCTGAATCAGTAAATGTTAATTCATTTGGAATATTAGCCGGTGTATCAATTGAGTCACCATTGTTAGAACCATTTGAGCCGTCATTATTAGAGCCATTTGAACCATTAATATTAGAATCATTAGAGCCATTTGAATTACTTGAATTGTGAATGTTTTTGTTATTTACAGCAACTGAAATAATTGGAGCAACAGTTGCAGTTGAACCTAATAATAACAATAATGCTAGTGAAGAAGCTAAAATTACTTTATTTCTTTTCTCTTTTTTAAGTTCTTTTTCTTTTTCTTCTAAGATTAAATCATAATCATCTGCATTAGAGAATTTGTTTTGATTGTTATCCATAAATTATTCCTTTCATAGAATAAACTATTTCTATATTTTGATAATGTTGTTAAGTGTGTGTAATGTATGCTATAAGAAATAATTATTAATCATAAAATTTGATTGAATTTAGACCAGTGTAAGAT
>CAMWRJ010000003.1 GCA_947176635.1 uncultured Mycoplasmataceae bacterium | reverse complement strand
TCATAGAGTTGAAAACTTAACATTAACAATTAATAGATCATTTTCAGTTAATACAAAATTATTAAATGTTACAGGAAATAATAATCCATTTAATCAAGAAACAATTAAAGATTTTGAAGAAATTTTTAAATCTAATTCTGATAAATTAACAACTGATGCATTAAAACAAACAACTGGAGAAAACATTCAAAAATTGTTTGAATTAAAAAAACAAGAAGCTTTAATTAATGCTAAAATTATTGAAAAATTTGCTATTCCTGCATTGTATACTACAATTCCAACTGAATATGATAAAAATGGAGATGGCATTTATTCATTATTTGATTTATTAGCTAATTTAGGAGAACCTTTATCTGATTGATACAGACTAAAAGGTTTACCAGAAGCGGCTGATATCATTTCTAACATTTTTTCAGACAAACCTTTATATTTAGCATTTCATGATTTATTTGAATCTTTAATGAAACTTTTAAGATCAATTAATTCACCAATAGTAAATGATATTTTAAATTTCGTTGAACAAAGTTTAACAATTAATGGAAAAGTTAAATCAGAACAACAATTTAAAGAATTCTTTATTAATATTAGTAACTTAAAAGAAGTTGTTACACCATTATTAGTAAATTCAGGAAGTATTTCTGGTTACCAATTAGAATCAATTTTAAAATTAATAGATACTTTAGCAAATCCTGATAAAAATATTTGAATTTGATTATCTGAAAACTTTAATTCAATTATTCAATTAGCTAATATCTTTATTTCTAAATCTACATTACCAAGCATTGTTAAAGATATAGTAGGTGGAATAGGTCAAATTGAAATAAGTTACAATGGGCAAAAAGTTAATAATTTAATTACAGATGTTCCATTATATAACTTTTTATCTAGAGAAGGTTTAACAATTCAAAATCCAATTAAATTAATTGGAACAGCATTAGTTTTAGGTGATTTAGTTTTTAATCAAGTTTTTAATGCAATTGGTTTAAAAGAAACTGATATCATATCTTCAATTGGAATGATGTTTATTAAGCAAGCAATTCGTATTATTGGTGGGCAAGGTAATAAAATGAAAGCAAGCGATTGAGGAAATGCTTTTAAATCTTATTGAATACCTAAAGAATTCAATGGAGCTACTAATACTACAAAATCTATTTATGACATTATTTTAGAAGATAACAATTCATATACATTATCAGATATAAGTTGAACTAGTTTAGAAAATAATGTATCTCCTTTAAATGAATATACATTAAATGAAAAATTAAGTTTTAAAGTAAATTTACCAAATATGAAATTTGACATAATTTCATCATCAAACAAACCAACAACTAAATCAACAGAAAATATAACTTATAATTATTTCTTTTCTAATTCTAGTGCTACACCAATAATTAGAAATGCTGAAAATAATTATTTTGTAGATGTTTCACTTCCAAGTTATATTAATACATCTGGAGTTTGTTTAGGAATGTGTTTAGTTCCTCAAACTTTTGATCTATTTAATTTAACAAATGAATTAACAAAAGATAATAGATTTTATAATTACTCTGCTAATGTTTATGATGATAAAAAAATCTTAACATTATCAAAAAATAATGTTGTTTTTACTCCAAGTATTACAGCTAATGATTTAATTTCAATTCCTAATATAACTGAATTAAAAAACTATAGATTTTTAAAAAAATCTGGATATGAAAAAATTATCAATCAATTAAATCAATATAGTCCTAATTTAAATCTAAATGATATTACATTAAGACCTAGTGTTTATGTTATTTATTCTAAAGGAATTATTAAATCAACATATACACTTTATCTTAATTTCTCAAAAAATATTTTAGTTAAAGAATATGATTCAAAAAATAAAGTAGAAAAAGTAGATGCAAAAAATTCAATTTCATTAAATATGACTGTTACTAAAAGATAAGTATTCAAAAAGACGTTTCTAATTAAAGAAGCGTCTTTTTTCTAATTTTCGATATTATTAATAATTAATTTGTTGTAGTTGGTTTGCCAATTGAAACTAAATCAACATCAAATACATTAACTTTTTCACCACGATCATTTGTGTCTACATAAACTTTATTAATTTTAAATTTAGCATATCTATTAATTAAAACTTGATTATCAGTATTCATTGAACCCATAAATTTAAAATCACCTAAATAAACAGCCCCAATAATATCTTTAGGAATGTTAATTTCAAACATAACTTGTTCTTTTAATGGCAGAATTTTATCATCTGTATCTCACATACTACCATCACAATATCTTAAAGCTTCAATTCTATCTAATGATGTAGAAATAAATCCATTTGATGTAATTGTTTTACCAACACATCCAGAATAATCATAATCACCATTAGTTTCTTTAATATAAGGTTGTAATTGATCGTAAAATTCAACTTCTTGATATTCAACACCATGATAAACTTTGTAGTTATATGGTCATCTTGTTGATTCTTTATTTAATGCATCAACAATATATTTATAATCAGCTCCCCTTGTTTCTAATTGTCTATCCATTCCACCAAAATATAAATTTACCATTCTGTTCTTTGGTTCTTCATCTCTATGTAATGCTTCATTTCAATAATAACCTCTTTGATTAGCATACATAAAAATTGCTTGTTGTTCTGAATCACAATAATAATTAGCTAATTTGCCATTTGAATCATAATTTCATGGATGTGTTGATAAACTTTTATATCAATCATTAAAATGTGATTGTAACTTATAATCTATTACACCCTCAACTGGTTTTGTTTCACCAGAACATGATGCATTAGCAATTATTGTACCTACTGCTGTTGTTGCTAGTGTTATTGCTACTAAAGAATTTAGTAAAACTTTCTTTTTCATACAAATTCCCTTTTTATTAAAATCATTTTTATAAAGAGAATTATATCTATATATATATATATAAGTTAAGAAATTTTAAAAAAGTGTCGTTTTTTATTAAAAAAGTAGTCAAAATCTATATATATATATATATATAATAAGACTTGTAGACGCGATTTTTATAAAAAATGGATTAAAGAAATGAAAAAGAAAAAATTAATAATTTCTACAAGTATTTTAGCAAGTTTAACTATAGTTTCAACCTCTATTGTTGTAGCTGGATGTTCAAAATCTGAGTCAAAAATAGATCTTAACAACTATGAACACTCATCAATTTGAAATTTGGATGATAAAAAAGCTATTTATTTAGAAAAATATAATTTAACTCAAAATTTAGATGATATTAAAATTTATGACAATTCAAATAATGAAATTCCTTTTGATAAAGAAAATTCTAGAATTTCTCAAAATGATTTATTAATAAATTTTTTTGATGATACTGTTTTACCAGAAGAAATTAAAATTGAAAACATTAATACAAAAGAATTTGTACTTCTTTCTAATAAAGATTTAAAAACATTTAAAAAATATAATCTTTTAGAAGATGAAAAATATTTCTTTGAATTAATTAAAGATATGAGTAGTAATAAAATTCCATCAATTGGATTAATGAGAGATGCATCTTTAATTATTCAACAAGCATTTTATATTTCATTAGTTAATTATTTTAATAATCCAAATTCTAAAGATGATCAAACTTTTTTATTTGGAAAATCATTATTATGAGATCAAAAACGTTTTAATGCACAAGCATTAATTGATGCTAATGTCTGAAATGGAAACACTAATGCTTCAAGACAAGAATATCAAAAATTTAACTTGTTCCAAGATAATAATATTCAAAATTATAAAAGTGAAATTATCAATGAATTTAATCAAATATTAATTAATACAAATAATCAGTTTTTTGATTATTTTCAAGATGAAAATGATTTTATGATTCAATTGATGAATTTCAATGCAGATTATTTTAACTTTTTATTTAAACATGCAAACAGAATTATTTTAATGTCTGATGGTGCATATCATGTTAATACAACAATACCACAACTAGTTTATTTATTAAACAATCATAAACCTAGATCAAGACAAGAAACAATTAAAGTTTTAAATGATTTCAGAAATGGAAAAATTCAATCATTAACACAAAAAGATGTATTAGATTTTATGTTATTAAAAAATTATGAATCTCTTAATGATAATGTAGATTCAAAATTTAACTATATTTCTTTTATTAACTATGATGCTAATATATTTTATTCTATTTCTTTAAATGATAATAGAAAATTTAATGATTCTGCTTTTTCTACAAACTTTGTAGACTATAAAAATTGCATTGATTTAGTTGAAAACCAACAAAAATATTTAGATGTTTATTCAAAATTATTAGTAAGTAAAAATTTAACTAAAAATGACATCTTTATTAATGGAGTTAATGAATATAATCCAAATAAAAAGAATGCTATTTTTATTGGAAGTAGTTTGTTTAAACCAATGGATGGAATTGTAACGACAGATAATTTCTCAAGATTAGATTTAATGCCTAATGTATTAAATGAAATTCAAAATACTTTTAAAGAATTTTTAAATAAATTTAATCCAAATGAATACAATATTATTTTTAAATTACATCCTGTTTTTGCAAATAAAAATGATCCTGAAAATTTAGGAGCAAAAAACTATATAAAACAAATAACAAATGGATTAATTACAAATCCAATTATTGTTACTCCAGAAATACCTTTAGAAACATGAATAGCTTTAGATTATTATAAATTCCAAAATAATCCTAATAACACTGATGAAAGTATTATTTTTAGACAAAACAATAATATTAATGCTAAATCGTGAACAACATTTTTTGGATTTCAAGCTACATCTACAACAATTCATACAGCTAGATTATTTTATCAAAATGCTTTTAATTTAAATAAAGAAGAAGTTGCCCAACTAATTCCTTTTAGTAATTTTCCTATACCTAAATTATTCCCTGTTGTAGATAGATTAAAAGCTGATAATGATTCTTATGATTATACAGATGATAATATCAAAACTATCAATAATATATTTAAAGCATTTTGTCCGTCTATTCAATATTCGTTTGCTGACAATATTGAAAATTTAAAAGAATTCGATTCTATTGTATTAAATTTTGGAGGGACAAAATAATGAAATCAAACAATAAAAAAGTTTTATTAACTACATCAATTTCATGTTGTTTATTAATTAGTGCAGTTACACCAATTATAATCACATCATGTAGTGCAAAAAATATTGATTATTTTAACACTACTTTACGTGGACAAAAATATGTTGACGCTGATTTATATGCACAACAAACAGGAACTACTAGTTCATTCAATCAATATAGTAGAGAAATGGCTAAGCAATATTCACAAGATTGATATAACACATTAACATCTGCAGATTGAAATATTAATCCTGCCACTAATGAACCTGAAAACTTACACTGTTCATCTGAAAAACAAGCATTAGCTTTATATTGTAATGCTTGAGGAGATTTTTGAAATGTTGAATTGCATGAAGGCAAAACACCAACAACAAAAAATAATAAAATGGATGGTCAAGTATTCCCTGGTAAAACATTAGAAATACGTGGTACAGATTATCAATATATTTCAAACGCATTATCAAGATCATCATTACCTGAAAATACTATAACTTATCATGGTGTAGAATTTATGGAAAATGAGTTCTATACACAACTAGGATTAGATAAACAAACAAATGTTGATTTTTCTAAATGTGTTGGTAAAACAATTCAATCATATGGTTTTATTTCAACAACAATTAAAAAATCACATGCTGTTAATTGATCAGCTGGATATAATTGAATTGAAGATAAAGATGAACCACCATTTAAAGAACCGTTTGTATTTAAAATCTATATACCTAAAAATATTAAAGGAACTGCATTTGTTTCATTATTTGATTTTGTAGGTACTGAAAATTATGAAGACCAAATCTTAATTGATAGAAACTCAAAATATGAAATTGTTAATTATTATAAAGAAGGTAAAACAAACTTCTTTGACTTATTATACTTAGGTGTTGAAAATTCAAATTAATAAGCAACAAAAAAACAAGCAAATTTAATAATGCTTGTTTTTTTGCTGTCAATTAAATATTTTTATTAATTCCTAAATATAATAAATCAAAATAATTAATGTCTCCATTTTTATAAGTTTTTAAAATTTTATATTCAGAATTTCTATCTATAAGAATTTGATCATCTGTGTTTTGAGCGCCCATGAAATCAAAATAAGACACATATGCTGCACCTTTTACATTTCCTGGAATATAAATTTTAAAAATAAATTTTTCTTTTAATGGTAAATGATTGCTGCCATCTATTCAATTATATCCGTCACAAAAAGCTTCAGACATTGATTTATCAAAAGTAGTTGAAATAAATCCATAAGAAGTGATTGTTTGACCAACACATTTAGAGTAGTCATAATCATCACCATTCTTTTGAATTAAAGATTGCAATTGATTATAGAATTCATCTTCCATAAATTCTACACCATGATAAACAACAGTGTTTGCTGGAATTGAAGCATCTTTTAATGATTCAGAGATAAGTTGGTAGTCTGCACCTCTAATATCTAAATGTTCTCCACCAAATATGTATCCACCTAATTTTTGTCCTATTAAATAATTAGGTTTATCTGTTGGTGTTGTGTTTTTATGTAAGTCTACATTTCAAAATTCACCTGCATTACATAAATATAAAGCTAATGCTTGCTTTTTAGTAGAACAATATAGATTTTCAGGTAATTTATCACCAGGATTTTTATAATTTCAATTACCTGCATCACCTAAAGAATCATATCATGGTTGTGAATAAGAATGTCCTAATTTCTTACTAACTTCATGAATATTATAATTACCTTCAGTTGCATATTTGTATAAATCAATATATTTATCATTATTTAATTGGTCATTAAATAATTCAGGTGTGTGTGTGTGTGTGTAGAACAAGATGTTGCAATAATTGGAAGTGTTAATGATAACGCTAGTGTTGGTGTTGCTAATAAAGCTATTTTTAATTTTTTATTCATTGTTTTTTTACTCCATAACATTAATTTTTAATTTGTATATTAAGATATCAGTATATTTTCAAGATTCAGCACCAATTTCTGAAAATGTAGATTTTGTATCATATTCTCAATTAATTTCATGAACTGCTTTTCTGATGCCAAAATATACATCATGAATTCCTGTTTTATAGTTTTTAAAATTATCAATTCAGAATTTTTGTTCTTTCAAAATATCATAATCTACTTTATTACTTGATCTTCTTATTTTATCAGTGCTTAATAAAAAGAATTCAGCATCTCTATTGACTTGTTTATTTTCATCATATAATCAAATATTGTCGTCATCAGTTCCACCACCTTTGATATTTAAATAATCTCAAATTTGAGTTCCAAAATCTCCTGTAGTTTTTTGATTTTTTAAGAAACTGATGATTTTTTTGTATCAAAGATTATCTGTTTTAGAAATATTGATTGTGCTTGATGTTAAATCAATTGTGTTAGTTAAATATTCTGGAAATACTTTAAATTTCAATATTATACTGCTATCATTTTTATAATAAAATGAATTTTCTGAACCAGATAATTTAATTTGTCCAATTTTTGTATTTTCATCATAACTAAAATCAGAGAAATCAATTTGATTATACATTAATGAAATGTATTCTTCTTTAATTTTTTTAATAACTAAATTTTCATCAATTGTAGTTTTTTTATTATTTAAATAGATTTCTAAATCGATGTCTTGCACTTCAGCAGAAGCGCCTTTTTTATCATAAAACATTTTAGATAAATCTTTTTTAATGAAATCTTTTCTTCATAAAAATTTAATTTGTTTTACAAAGAAATTAAAATCTGTTTTGGTAAGATTTCCATAAGAATCTAATTCAAAATAAGAATTTGGTTCATAAATATTTCATTCTGATAATTCTGGATTTCTTTCAAAATCTTTAAATACATCTAAAACTGGTAAAGCAATTCCGTTTTTGTCAAAACAAATATTAGATGATCAATCATTAACATCTTGAAAATTTTTCTCTTTATAATCTTCACCTTTAAAATATTCAATACCTTCTTTTGTAGCTCATGAAAATCTTCCAATATATAATTGTCCAATTTCTCATCAATAACAACCAGTTTCTATATCTGGTAATAATTTAGATAATAATTGCATATGTTGAAATGTTACTAAAGCTTGGATTTCTGGGTCTCAATTTGCATTAATACCATTTCCTTGAGTACCTTGATTTATATTTTGATTTTCTTGTGATGAAAATACTAATGAAAGTTCTCCCATATATAATTTTTGATTAGGAAATTCTTGTCTAATTAATTCAAATTGTTTTGGTAATCAATTTAGTTCATAATCATATAACATATAAAATGAGAATTGAATAGAATCACATAATCTTGTAGCTTTTTCAAATTTCATTAATGTTTTATAATAATTACTTCCCTCGATATGAATATTTTTATCAATCTTAACTCCTGGATGATCTTTTAAAAAATCATCAGTTGCATTAAGACCAGCAATAATGAAATCATTTAAAAAATCAAATGATTTAGAAATTAAAGTTTTTTTGTTTTCATCATAAGTATCTAAAAAACCTTTAGAAACTTCATTACCATATTGAACTTTATTAGGTATGATTCCTACTTCATTATAAATTCTTTCTAAAACGTTTGTTGTGTAGTCATAATTTATTTTTAATAATTCATCATTAGTTTTATTTTCTCATGCTTTAGGAATATAGTGTTTAAATGGATCTGCTCAGAAATCAGAATAATGAAACACTACTAAGAAATCATCAAAACCATATTTTTTAGCTTGTTGCATAATGAAAATATTTGTGTCTAAATCATTATGTCCACCACCATAACTATTTCCATTTTTATCATATGGGTCTACTCAAAATCTTAATCTTAAAGTAGTAATTCCTTTTTTCTTTAAGATTGCAAACATATTATCAAAAACTCTATTAGAATCATCATCAAAATATGAATATAAATTATTGTTGATATATTCTTCTAAGCTAACATTTTTCTTAGCTTTATCATCTCAAACTTTATTGTTAGGATTTGCAATATCTTTGTATGTATATCAAGTACCATCTGATTTTTTAATGTTGTTTTGAAATAATAAATTTTCAACAATTTCAGCATATGATGAAACATCTGCACCTTTTACAAAATCATTTGAAACTTTTTTATCAAAATTATTAATGATTGAAGTTATTTCATTAAAATATCTTGCTTGCTTGTCGTTTTCAATTTTATCAGCAATAAAATAAATACCTGTTGCTAATCCACCTACTCCTAAAATAGAAGAAGGAACTATAATTGATGTTAATTGTTTCTTTGTTAATTGTCTTTTTTTCATAACATTCCTTAAAAATAATAAACAATAACATTATTATATATATATATATATAGAAAATATCCAATTATTTTTAGATTTATAAGAAATATTTTTGTTTAGACAATTAAAATATATTTATTTTAGAAACAAAAACTATTATTAAGCAAATAAAAAAAGTTGCAATTTTAATTTGCAACTTCATTCATTATTTAATTTGATTTAAGATATCGATCATTTCAAGTGCTGCTAATGCACAATAATAACCTTTATTTTTAACAATATTATCAATATCGCTTCTAACTAAAGCTTGGTTTATATTTTCAGTTGTTAATACTCCAAAAATAACTGGAATATTATAATTAACACCTAAATCTGAAACCTGTCTTGCAACTTCATTACATACATAATCATAATGAGTTGTTTCTCCTCTAATTACACATCCTAATGTAATAATTGCATCATATTTATCAGATTTTGTTGTTAAGATAGTTTTTGCAATTCTTGGAATTTCAAATGCACCAGGAACTCAAAAAATATCAACATTTTCTAAATTAGTATATTCTTCTAAACCTTTTAATGTTCCTTTTAATAATCTTTCACAAACATCAATTGATCATTTAGAAATAATAATTGCTATTTTATAATTACTCTTTTTTATTTTAGCTTTATAAATCATTATTTAATTTTCTCCATATTTGATTTTATTATTTTTACAAAATAATCTGTTTCAATGTTTACTAAATCATTTACTTGTAATTTTGTAATATTTGTTACTTCTTGTGTGTGTTCAATAATACAAACACTAAATCATTCATTATTATGTTCTACAATTGTTAAACTAATCCCATCAATAGTAATTGAACCCTTATCAATAATATTATTTAAAATTAATGACTTTGCACTAAATTTTAACAATAATGAAGATTGTATATATTCTTTATTAATTAATTTTGCTGTACCATCAACATGACCAGTAACTCAATGTCCACCTAAGAAATCATTGGCTTTTAATGCTAGTTCTAAATTTAAAATATCATTAATTTTTCAATTTGAAATAGTTGTTTTCTCAATAGTTTCAGGCATTGCATAAAAATATAAGTATTTTTGTTTTTTATAAATTGTTAAACAAATACCATTAACGCAAACACTGTCACCAATTTTAGTTTTTTTATATAATTTTTTAGCATCTATTACTAGTTTAATTTCATTATCTTTATGTTCTATTTGTTTAATAATACCAACTGATTGAACAATTCCTGTAAACATTATTTTATTACCTCATAATTAATTAATATATCTTTTTCATAATTTTTAACTTTAATTGGTTTTAGTTTTAAACATTCATTAATTGATTGAAAACCACAACCACTAATTGGTGTTTTAGAATTTAGATCACCAATAATTATTGGAGCAATAAAAACATCAAGTTCATTAACTAAGTTTTGATTAACAAAACTTCAAATTAATTTTGACCCACCCTCTAAATAAATATTGCTAATATTAAATTCTTTATATAGTTTCATTAATAAATCGTTTAAATCAATTAAATTATTATTTGATTTACAAATAACAACACTAACATTTAAATTATTTAATAATTCAATTTTATTATAATTATTTGAACATGTTGCTATTATTGTTTTATATTGACTAGCAGTTTTAATAATTTGTGAATCTAATGATATTTTTAAATTAGTATCACAAATTATTCTAATAGGTTGATAAATATCTTCAATTGGTACATGTCTAACTGTTAATAATGGGTCATCAAGAACAACTGTATTTATTCCAACCATAATTGCATCATAATTCATTCTATCTTTATGTACTTGTTCTCTAGATTTTAAACATGTTAAATATTCATTTGATCTTAAATTAATTTTACCATCTACACTCATTGCATATTTTAATTTAACATAAGGGTAATTAGTAATTTGATTATAATGAAAAACTTTATTTAATGCATGACATTCTTTAAATAAAACACCTGTTATAACTTCAATATTATTAGCTTTTAAAATTTCAATAGATTTATTTTTTACTAATGGGTTGGAATCTGAGTCCCCAATTACAACTGTTTTAATTTTATTTTTTATAATTGCATCAGTGCAAGGTGGAGTTTTACCAAAATGACAACATGGGTCTAATGTGACATATAATGTACTTCCTTCTAAATCTTGAGTTGCATTGTTAATTGCATTTATTTCTGCATGGTTTTCACCAAAAATTTCATGAAAACCTTCTCCAATTATTTCATTATTTTTAACAATTACACAACCTACAAAGGGATTAGACTTTATTAATTTTTTATTTGCTTTTAGTGCTAATTCAATAGCTTTATTCATATAGTAATTATGATTCATTAATAATCCTCAAATTATTCTTCTTGATAATTTTCAATTAATTTTTTTAATTCATTCATTATTTCACTTTTAGGTACTTGTTTATAAATTTTACCTTTTTTAAAAATGATTCCAAAATCTTTATTTCCAGCAACTCCAAAATCAGCTTCTTTTCCTTCACCAATTCCATTGACAACACAACCTAATACTGAAATCTTAATTTTTTTGTTAATGTTTTTTGTTAATTCTTTTACTTGTTTTACAGTTTCAAATAAATCATATTCTAATCTTCCACAAGTTGGACAACTAACAATGTCTACTATATCATTTCTTAAATTTAAAACATTTAATAATTTTTTAGCAACATAAATTTCTTCAGTTGGATCATTTGTTAATGAAATTCTAATTGTATCTCCAATACCTTTCATTAAAAGAGGTGATAATCCAACAACACTTTTAATAATTCCATCAGCACCTTCACCAGCCTCAGTAACACCTAAATGTAATGGATATTTAAATTCTTGTGCTGCTAATTCATAAGCTTTTATAGTTGTAATTGGATCTGAAGATTTTAAAGAAATTACAATATTATAAAATTCTTTGTCTTCTAAAATTTTAATATATCTTTTTGCTGCTTCAATTAAAGCAATTGGTTCTCTTCCATATTTTTGTTGTATATCTTGTGGTAATGACCCCGAATTAACACCAATTCTTATTGCGACATTATTTTTTTTAGCTAAACTTACAATTTCTTCTACTTTTTGTTTATCTAATAAATTACCTGGATTAATTCTGATTTTTGCAACACCTGCTTGAATTGCTTTTAGTGCTAATGTATAATCAAAATGGATATCAGCAACAATTGGAATTGGTGAACTTTTAACTAATTTTGATAAACTGTAAATATCAGCATCATCTAAAATTGAAACTCTAATTAAATCACATCCTAAAACTGCTAATTTTAAAATTTGATTTAATACTTCATCATATTTTTCTGTTTTAATGTTTGTCATTGATTGAATTATTATGTTTTTATTATTACCAATTTGTAAATTACCAACTTTAATTTTTCTTGTTTGTTCTCTTGTTATTAAATTCATTTTTTTAACCAAATCTTAATAGTAAAAATATTAATTAATATTATATTACATATGTTGTTTTTAATAATGTTAATAATTTAAAATCTTCCAATAAAGATTATTTTACTTTATTAGAAGACAATATATTTATTATTTATATTAATTTAATTTTTTAGATTTGTCATTTAAATTAATGATTGTGCCTGAAAATACATTTCTTAATATATTTTCAACATCTTTGCTTGTGACATAGACTGTTTTTATATTAGAACCATAGAATGCATAAGTCGAAATATTTGTAATTGTATCTGGTAAAGTTATTTCAGTTAAGGGGGTGTTATGAAAAGCATAATCATCAATAGTAGTTAAACCACTCATAAAATTAACTGTTTTTAAATTATTACAACTATTAAAAGAATGACTACCTAATGTATTAATCCCGCTTGGTATTGTTATAGAAATAATACCTGATTCATAAAAAGCATTACTACCTAATTCACCTGTTACATTTTTTGGAAATTCAATATATTTTAAATGTGGTGTTTTTCTAAATAATGATTCACCTGACATATTAGTAACACTATTAGGAAAATTTAAAAAACTTAATTCAGCACAATTATAAAATGTTCTAATACCTAAATCTACTAAATTATTTGGGAATATAACAGTGCTAATAGATGAATGTTCAAATAAACTTTTTGGAAATTTAGTAATTTTAGTTCTAGACATATCAACAAACGAACAACCTAAATTATCTTTAAAAACTCCATCAGCTATTTCTGTAGTCTTTGCTGGTAAAATGTAATCATGCACACCTGTATATAAAGGGTGAATTTTTGTAATTTTAGTTCCTTCTCATATAAAATAATTTTCAGGAGACGATGGAACTATAGGAACCGGTAAATTAAAATCAATTAAAGTAATATTATCATTAGTTACATCAATATTATAATTGTGCTTTGTAGAAAATTTATATAAACCAATATCATCTCTTAATGGAATATCAATTACATTACCACCAAATATTGGTGTACCAACAAATTCTGATAATTTATGATTATCAACTGTATTAACATCTTTAATTAAATTAAATATTCCATGTGATAAATAAAATAGAATATTGAATCAAGTTACTTTTTTTGAATTAATAAAATCAATAATTTTTGATCTTAAATTATTTAATTCATCTAAACTAACATTTATTAATTGGAAGAAATTTAAATTTTTAATTAATAGTTTGTTATCTATTAATTCAACATGTTCAGTTGGTGTTAATTGATATTTAAATTGATCTGTAGTTAATGTAATTTCAAGTTGATTATTAAGATATTGAACATCTTCAATATTTGAAATATCAATTTTTTGTGTTCCTGATGAATTAGTTACTTTTAAATTATCTGCTATTACTTTTTTAATACTATCAGGAGTTGTGCTAACATTATTAACAAATTCAGTTTCAGTAAATTTATTATTATTTAAAGCAATGTAATTATTAACTGCATTATATAAGTTTTCTAAATTATTTAATTCATATGCAGTATAGAAAGTGAAATTATCTAAGATAATATTGTTATCTACAATTAATGTGTTTGGTTCATTACAAGTAAATTCAAACATTGAATTTGATGTAATTTTTAAAGTATCATTATTGTAAGTAATATTGTCAATTGAATTAACTGAAATATTTAAGAACTCAGAAATTTTTGTTTTAAATTCATCTTCAGTTAATTTATTAATAAATTCATCTTTTGTTCATTTACTATTAAGGATTAAATCTTGGATGTTTTGTTTTAAATAT
>CAMWRJ010000002.1 GCA_947176635.1 uncultured Mycoplasmataceae bacterium | reverse complement strand
ATTCTTTATCGTTTAAGAATAATTCATTAAAACGATTAGAAGAAATTAAATCATTACATATTAAAAAGGAAGCATTATTTGAAAATAAATAAAAGTTAGACATTTTAACAAGTAATTTATCTGATTCGTCTATTAATAAGTCATCTAATGTAGTTTTAATTTTTTCTAAAGCTAAATTTAATTTTTCAACTTCTGATTTTATATTATTCAATGCTAATTTTTGATATATTTCAAAATAATCAATTTTTTTATTTAAATGATTATTATTTATTTCATTATCTTTTTCTTGTTTTTTTTCTACAATGTTATTAATTTTATTATTTTGTTCTTCTGAACTTTGAACTGAATCATTAATATATTCATTTGAAGACATTGCTAATTCAAAATCATTATTAGATTCACTATAATCATCAACATCTTGTTCATTAATTTCAATTTCTGGAATTGGTTGTTTTATACTAGGTTCTTTTTTTAATAATTTTCTGCCTGTTACTCCAGAATCAATATTAATATTATTTTTATCATTTTGTAGAGATGGTGGTGATTGATAAGATTCTTGTATTTGATTATTATTATTATTATTATTATTATTATTTAAGTTTTTGTTAGATAAATATTCAAATAAATGAAACTTTAAATAAAATATAGGATTACCTTTAGTCTTGGTATCTTTTAAAATTAAATAAAAAATATCTAATAAATCTAATATTGAACTTTCGTTATCCAAACTAATTTTTTTAATTTGTTGTTCATTTAAAATTTTTAATAAAGTTTTATCTTTTGTTTTAGTGTACACCATTAAATCAATTAAACAATTTATTATTTGATCAATAAAATAATTTACATTATAGTTTTTATCTAATACAGCTAAATATTTAATAAATTGCAATATATCTTTTTTTAATAACACTTCAATAAATCTAATAATAAATGATAAATCTACTAAACCAAATAATTTATTAATTTCATCAATTGTAATATTGTTATTAGAATAAATTACTAATTGTTCTAATAAAGATAAACAATCTCTTGCTGCTCCATCGCTTAATTGAATTAATTTATCTTTAGCTTCAGATGTAATATTAATCTTTTCTTTTAAAGCGACATTATCAATTAATTCAAATAAA
Organism: uncultured Mycoplasmataceae bacterium; assembly: GCA_947176635.1. Lineage (GTDB taxonomy): Bacteria > Bacillota_I > Bacilli_A > Mycoplasmatales > Mycoplasmoidaceae > Ureaplasma. The sequence continues at coordinate 22,263 of CAMWRJ010000002.1, read as the reverse complement.
TCTTCATATTCTAATCCATAAAAATCATATCTTTGACATCTAGAAACAATTGTTATTGGTATTTTATGAAATTCTGTAGTTGCTAAAATAAATACAACATGTTTGGGTGGTTCTTCTAAAGTTTTTAATAAAGCATTTCATGCAGAATTAGATAACATATGTGCTTCATCGATAATATAAACTTTTTTCTTTAATTTTTGTGGCAAATACATCACATTATCAACAATATTTCTAATTTCATCAACTCCATTATTTGAAGCTGCATCTAACTCTATAACATCTGTTGATTGATTGTAATCTATTTCTTTACAATTTTCACATTCTAAGCATGGATTGTAACCGTCTTGTAAATTTAAACAATTTAATGCTTTTGCAAATATTTTAGCAATTGTAGTTTTTCCAGTACCTCTAGTACCAGAAAAAATATAAGCATGCAAAATATTGTTATTTTGAATCATATTTTTCAATGTATTAACAATATTTTTTTGTCCTATAACTTCTTTAAAATCTTTCGGTCTATATTTTCTATATAGTGCTATGTTGTTGCTCATAATATAACTAATTATAAAATAATTTTTTATAAAAATTACCTAAAATTACTGTAAATAAAAGAAAAAAGTGAGAGTGGAATTCTCACTTTTCTTGTTTTATAAAAATTATCTTTTTGTAAATTGAGGTGCTCTTCTTGCACCATATAAACCGAATTTTTTTCTTTCTTTTACTCTTGCATCTCTTGTAACTAATCCTGAAGCTTTTAATGAAGGTTTAAATTCTTTATTAACTTCAATTAAAGCTCTTGTAATACCTAATCTAATTGCACCTGCTTGACCATTAAATCCACCACCACTAACTTTTACAAAAACATCATAACTTTTTGTTGTGTTTGTAATTTCTAATGGTTGCATCATATCTTGAATCACTAATTCATTTGGAAAATAATTTGATGGTTCTTTTTTGTTAATTGAAATTTTTCCTGTACCTGGAACTAATTTCACTTTAGCAATAGAAGATTTTCTTCTTCCTAAACCTTTAAATTCTGCTTTATTCATAATTCTCTATACTCTCCTAATAATTATAATGTAATAGTGATTGGGTTTTGTGCTTCGTGTTTATGATTTGGACCTTCATAAACAAATAATTTAGTGATCATTTTACGTGCTAATTTATTTTTTGGAAGCATACCTTTTACTGATCTTTCAACTAATTCTTTAGAATATTTTTTGATCATTTCAGCACCAGATCTTGCTCTTAATCCACCCATATAGTGTGAATGGTTGTATCAGATTTCAGTTTCTTTTTTGTTACCTGTTAAAGTAACCTTGTTTGCATTAATTACAATTACATAATCACCACAATCAACATTAGGTGTTCATGTAGGTTTATTTTTACCTCTTAAAATGTTTGCAAGTTTTACAGATAATTTACCTAAAACTAAATCAGTTGCATCAATAATATATCATTTTCTATTAGCTTGTGCAACTTCTTTTGTAAGCATTGTACTTTTTTGCATGCTTAACAACTCCTTTACATAAAATTATTTAATATAAATTTATGTGGAATATTTGATGTAACGCTTATATTATATATTAATAAAGATAAACTATTAAAAAAGTTATAAGCAAATGCCTATAACTTTCAACTAATTAATATTTTATTAGTGAACAAATTTCACTATTGATTTTATTTCTACCATTTAAATCTGCTAATTCAACTACAAAACAACAACCAGCAACAATACCACCATCAAATTTAACTAGTTCCTCTGTAGCTTTAACAGTTCCACCTGTTGCTAATAAATCATCAACAATTAATACTCTTTGATTTGGTTTAATTGCGCCTTTATGCATTTGTAAAGAAGAAGTGCCATATTCTAAATCATAAGTTACTGTATTTGTCTCTCTTGGTAATTTATTTGGTTTTCTAGCTAATACAAAAGGCAATCCTGTTTTTAATGCTAATGGTGTTCCAAATATAAAACCACGAGACTCAACTCCTACTATTACATCTGCTTTAACTTTTTTAGCAAATTTAGTAAATTGATTTATTACATATTTTAAAGCTTTTGGGTTTTCTAAAATTGGTGAAATATCTTTAAATTGAATGCCTTCTTTTGGAAAGTTAGCAACATTTTCAATATAATCTTTTAATTCAAACTTTTTTTTACAACAAAACATTTTATATGATTTCCTTAACTCTAAATTTATTTAATCCATAAATTTCTTGTTCATCAACTTTATCAAAATCTTTATTTCTATCACCAGAACCTGTTTCCATATTTTGTAAATATTTACTAATTGAAATTCTATGTCTTTCTTGTGAGAAGAATTTTTTAACTAACATTGCTAATGTGAAGAATGTTGGTACAAAATAATAATTAATAAAATATAAAACTACAATTGATAACATTGTTATAAACAATGAATTTCAGAAAGTTTCACTAACAAATATAACAAGAATTAAATTTGCTAATAAATAGCTAATTATTGCAAAATTATACTTATTAAAACTTCATTTTGTTTGTTTTACAATATGGTTGCATAATTCATCTTTAGAATATTCTTTTTTGTAATTGTAACTTACTTTTAAATCAGAGAATAAAGCAAAGATTAGTGTTGAATAAAATATTACTAAAACCAATGAAGAAATTAAAGAATTAATACTAAATGGAATTCTACTTAATCCAATTACTCCACAAAGAATAAATACGTTTAATGATTGTAATAACAATATAGGAATAATATTAAATACATTTAATCACAATAATGATCAAATAGTGAAGAATCCAAATGCAATGAATAAACATTTAATTACATTACTATTTAATTCAAAAGAAGTTGCAATACTATTTTCTAAAACAGAGAAGTTAGTTAAACCTTCAATTTTTAAATTAGTAATAATTTTTGAAACTTGTGTTCAGTTAACATTAGTACTATTAAATATTAAAATTGTTTCAGTATAGTCATTACTAATATTAACTTGTTTATCAAATAATTTCATACCTAAAGCAGATACAATTTGATCAATAGTAGATTGAGGTAATTCTTTTTCTGAAATAATTGAAATTAAAGTACCATTTGTATAATTTAATGAGAAACCTGGTCCAAATAAAATTAATAAAACTAAACCAGCTACTGCTAATAATCCAATTGCTACATTAAGTCATAATAATCAATTTTTAGATTTTGTTCTAACATCTATTGTTTTAGCTAACTTAGATGATAATGATTTTTCATTTTCTGGAATTTCAATAGTTGCTGATTGGAACATTGTTGATTTAATAATATTTAATGCTTCAACATATTTTTTATTTAATAATATATTATATTTATATTCAATTACACTAATTAAAGCTCAAATAATTAAAGCATAAATAACACCATTAAATAATATACCTAATAATGATGAAATAACAAGTAATACACCAAATGATTGAATCTGTAAGAAACCAAAGAATAAGAATACTAATCCAAAAATTAATAAACTAATATAAATACCTAATACAACTTTAGTAAATCTTCTTAGTGCATATTTAAATGAATTTCATAGATTATATCCTTTATTAATACCCAGTCGCATATAGTCCAAAATATAAATAATTGGTATATAAGCTAAAATTGTTATAATTGCTAACAATAAATAACTTCCAAATGAGAATGATAAATCTAATGAAGAATAAATTAAACATGAAAGAGTAAATGATAATGTTGTTACAAGACAAGCTACAAATCCAGGAACTCTATATAAAACACTTACTACAATACCAATAATTAAAATTATTGCTAAAATTCCAATAAATGCTGCTGAGTATGTCGGTAAAGTTATTAAAGTATTTAAACTTGTTTGTGAATAAACAGTTAAATAATCAATAATATTCATTATAGATGATTTAAAATTAGGATTTCTAAAATTTAAATTATAATTAAATAAACTTACTAATGAACTATTAAAATAAACTGTATTTGTTGATGCTTTATTTAATAATTCTACATAATTTGCAGGTGATATATCAGTTGGTACTTGTTCTGATGAAATTTTAAAATTAGTTGATAAATAGTTTTCTGAATTAAATTTAGATTTTTCATTTTCGCCAATTCATTCTTGATTATTATTTTCAAAATATTTAAAGAAGTTAGCGTAATCAATTGTGATTAAAGAATTTTTAATTAATTCATTAGCTTCTAAGTTTCAACTATATAAGAAATTTCTAGTAGAAGGATTTGATGGAGCATTTTTATTTTTATATTCTTCTATTGTTGTTTTATCTTCATCACTTAAAACTTCTTGTGCTGATACACCTTTATAACCATAATATTCATTTAATAAATTTAATAAATTATCACTTGATGAATTATTAGTAATTAATGAACTACTATTTAAAAAATGAGCATTACCTAAATTGCTAGCTAATCAGAAACCAAAATCTTGTTCATAAATAGTTAACGATTTAATTAAATTTGAAGCAATAAAAATTAATTTTGAATTTGCATCAAATGACGTTCTATTGTTATATAAAACTGCAGCAAAAGCTGACATTTGTAATCTAAAAATTAAATCAGAACGATCATTTCATATTAAATATTGATTTTCTGGTTGTTTTGTAAAAGTTTTATTTTCTAAAAATGTTTTTGCTGCTGATTCATCATCATAATCAGATTGCTCTCAATATGTTGTTGTTTCTCTTGCTTCTTTAGTATATGTTGAACTACTTGTATCTCCACCAGTAGTTTCAACAGGAATATTTACAACATTAACAAATTCTTTTTGTAATTCTTTAAAATTTCAGTTTTTTCCATTTTCATTAATAAGACTATTATCTAATTTAATTGTACCTAATGTTTTTTGTTTATCAAATGATGCATTATCATTTTTATTTAATTGATAATAACCACGTCCAAAATTTGGATCATCAGGATTTGTTAAATTAATTAATTTTAAATCATAAGTATTTGCAAATCTATAAAAATATTTTAATTGTTGAGATAATGAACTATTAGGATCTTTTTTAATTGATGTTTCATTATCTTTATAATTACTAATTGCAATTGTGTCATCAAAATCTAATCCTGGATCATTAACACTTAAAATTAAATTAATTTCGCCGTAATCAGGATATTTAACTAAACTAGCATCTTGTGAAAAAGAGTTTTGTTGAGGTACACCATATGTTATTTCAAAGTCACTAATATTTTGTCTCTTAACTTCTTCATAAAAAGAATTAGAAGCATCTCTTAATTGTTTTTCTATATCTTTAGCAATTTTATCGTCTGATTCTGTTTTATCAATATCTAATGCAACGTTATATGTAATTTGCAATTTATCACCAATATCTTTAGCATTATTATATTTAATATCTTTAGCAAATGTTAACGAAGAAAAAACAATACCAAAAACACTAATAATAGCAAGTATTATTAGCAATATAACTCCAACTTTTTTTCAGTTGATTTTTTTGTTAGTTTTATTCACGTTATTGTTTTTCATAAAGACAATTATATAATAATTTTTAGCAAAAAGATAATAAAAAAATCAACTAGAAACTTTATTTAAACTTTCTAATTGATTAATATTTTAATTTGTTTTTAATGGTGGTTTCGGGCAGAATTGAACTGCCGACACACGGATTTTCAGTCCGTTGCTCTACCGACTGAGCTACGAAACCATGGCGGTCCCGACGGGAGTCAAACCCGCGATCTCCTCTGTGACAGAGAGGCATGTTAATCACTACACTACGAGACCAAATGGTTGCGGGAAGTGGATTTGAACCACTGACCTTCAGATTATGAGCCTGACGAGCTACCAAGCTGCTCTATCCCGCGATAAAAGAAATTAGTACATATTAATTATACATAATAATTTCAAAATTTAACTTTTAAATGGCGGAAGATGAGGGATTCGAACCCCCGCGCGACTTTCGCCGCCTTTCGGTTTTCAAGACCGATCCCTTCAACCAGGCTTGGGTAATCTTCCTTGATTATGGTGCTTCTGACAGGACTCGAACCTGTAACCGACCGATTATGAGTCGGGGGCTCTAACCAATTGAGCTACAGAAGCGATTGGTGGCTGGACAGAGACTCGAACTCTGGACCTTTCGGGTATGAACCGAACGCTCTAGCCAACTGAGCTATCCAGCCAAATGGTCGGGAAGACAGGATTCGAACCTGCGACCCCTTGGTCCCAAACCAAGTGCTCTGCCAAGCTAAGCTACTTCCCGATAATGGCGCACCCTAAAGGACTCGAACCCTTAACCTTCTGGTCCGTAGCCAGACGCTCTATCCAATTGAGCTAAGGATGCTTGGAGGTGCCGATCAGATTTGAACTGACGCATAAGAAGGTTGCAGCTTCTGGCCTTACCACTTGGCTACGGCACCAATAACAATTATAACAAAAATATTAACAAAAATGATTTAAACTAAAAATTATTATTCTTTTTTAATGTTTTTAATGTTCTTGCTGACACTCTAACTTTAATAGTTGAACCATTTTCAGTTTCTAATCTTACAGTTTGTAAATTTACATTTCAACGTCTACGTGAATGGTTCATAGCGTGAGATCTTGTGTTTCCTGATAATGGACCTTTTCCTGTTAACATATCTCTTCTTGACATATTATTCCTTTCATTTTTGTTATGTATTATCAAAAATACCATTTTATTATATCATAAGTCATATCATTATAACAAAAAAATTACACACTTTTTTAAAAGCATGTAATTTTCAATAATTTTTATTTAAATTATTTTAAGATTTCAGTTACTGTACCAGCACCAATTGTTCTACCACCTTCACGGATAGAGAATTTAGAACCTTTTTCGATAGCAACTGGAGCAATTAAGTCAACTGTAATAGTTGTGTTGTCACCAGGCATAATCATTTCAACACCTTGAGCTAATTCGATTGCACCTGTAACGTCAGTTGTTCTGAAGTAGAATTGTGGTCTATATTTAGAGAAAATTGGAGTGTGACGTCCACCTTCTTCTTTTTTAAGAACATAAACTTCAGCAGTAAATTTTGTATGAGGGTTAATTGAACCTGGTTTACATAATACTTGTCCACGTTCAACTTCGTCTTTTTTAGTACCTCTTAATAAGATACCAGCATTATCACCAGCTTGAGCAAAGTCTAATGATTTTCTAAACATTTCAATACCTGTTACAACAGTTTTTTGAGTAGGTCTTAAACCAACGATTTCAACTTCATCGTTAACTTTTAATTGTCCTCTTTCAACTCTACCAGTAACAACAGTACCACGACCTGAAATTGTAAATACGTCTTCGATAGCTAATAAGAATGGTTTATCAGTATCTCTTTGAGGTTCAGGAATGTAAGTGTCTACTGCGTCCATTAATTCATCAATAGCACCAACTCATTTTGCATCACCTTCTAATGCTTTTAATGCAGAACCTTTAATAACTGGAGTGTTGTCACCATCAAATCCATAAGAACTTAATAAGTCTCTAACTTCCATTTCAACTAATTCTTGCATTTCTGGGTCATCCATCATGTCACATTTGTTTAAGAATACAACAATTTTAGGAACCCCTACTTGACGAGCTAATAAGATGTGTTCTCTTGTTTGAGCCATAGGTCCATCAGTTGCAGCAATAACTAAGATTGCTCCATCCATTTGTGCAGCACCTGTAATCATGTTTTTAACATAGTCAGCGTGCCCTGGACAGTCTACGTGAGCATAGTGTCTTTTAGCTGTTTCATATTCAACGTGAGCAGTATTAATTGTAATTCCACGTTCTCTTTCTTCTGGAGCGCTATCAATAGATGCGTAATCCATTGCTTTAGCTTGTCCTTTTTTAGCTAATACAGTACAGATTGCAGCTGTTAATGTAGTTTTACCATGGTCAACGTGACCAATTGTACCAATGTTAACATGCGGTTTTGTACGTTCAAATACTTCTTTTGCCATTTTCAAACCTTTCGTTTTTTAATTTTTATTTTGAAATAATAAATATATAAATTAAATAATATTATATTTTAAAAAATTAAGTTTTTTTATTATTTTTTTGCTCTTGCTTCAGCAACTTGAGTAACTACTGATTTAGGAGCTTGTGCGTAATGACTAAATTGCATTACATATTGACCTCTACCTTGAGTAAATGATCTTAAATCTGTTGCATATCCAAACATTTCACTTAAAGGAACTTTTGATTTAATTGTTTGTGCATTACCACGTTGTTCAGTTCCTTCAATATTACCTCTTCTACTTGAAATATCACCCATTGTGTCTCCAAAGTAGTCATCTGGAATTGTAACGTCTACAGACATGATTGGTTCTAATAAAACTAATCCACATCTTTTTGCAGCATCTTTTAAAGCCATTGATGCAGCAATTTTATAAGCCATACCTGATGAGTCAACATCGTGGTAAGAACCATCAAATAATGTAGCTTTAATATCAATGATTGGGTATCCAGCTAATGGACCTGAATTCATTGCTTCTTTTAAACCATTTTCAACTTCTTTGATGTATTCTTTTGGAATTTTACCACCAACAATAGCATCAACGAATTCGAAACCTTTTTCATGGTTAGGTTCAAATTTAATTTTAACATGACCATATTGTCCACGTCCACCTGATTGTTTAATGTATTTACCTTCAGCTTCACCTTCGATAGTGAATGTTTCACGGTAACTTACTTGTGGAGCACCAACATTTACTTGTACATTAAATTCTCTTTTTAATCTATCAACTAATACATCTAAGTGTAATTCACCCATACCAGCAATAATAGTTTGTCCAGTTTCTTCATCTGTATAAGTTTTGAATGTTGGATCTTCTTCTGCTAATTTAGATAATGCAATACCCATTTTTTCTTGGTCAGCTTTTGTTTTTGGTTCAATTGCTAATGAAATAACAGGTTCAGCAAATTGCATTTGTTCAAGAATAATTGGATGTTTTTCATCACAAATAGTATCACCTGTAATTGTATCTTTTAAACCGATAACAGCACAGATATCACCTGCACGAATTTCATCAATTTCATTTCTTGTGTTTGAATTCATTTTCACTAAACGTGAAATTCTTTCTTTTTTATTTTTTGTTGAGTTTAAAGCATATGATCCTTTTGATAATACACCTGAATAAACTCTAATATAAGTTAATCTACCTACAAATGGATCAGTAGCAACTTTGAAAGCTAATGCTGCAAATGGTTCATCATCTGAAGCATTAACAGTTACTTCACTACCATTAGCTAATTCACCTTTAATTGGAGGAACATCTAATGGAGATGGTAAATATTCTACAACTGCATCTAATAATTTTTTAACACCTTTATTTTTAAATGCAGTTCCACATAATACTGGGTAAAGTTGAGTACTTATTACACCAATTCTAATACATTTTTTGATTTCTTCATCAGTGATTGTTTCACCATTTAGGTATTTTTCCATGATTGCGTCATCAAAACAAACAACGTCATCAATCATTTTTAATCTTCATTCTTCTGCTTTTGCTTTTAAGTCAGCAGGAATTTCTTTAACTTCATAGTCTTCAGCTTCTTTACCATCATAGTAATAAGCTTTCATTTCAATTAAATCAATTAAACCAACAAAATCAGCTTCAGCACCAATTGGTAATTGAACAGGAGTAGCTTTAACTCCTAATCTGTTGATAATTGAATTTACTGAATATTCAAAATTTGCACCTGTTTTGTCCATTTTATTAACGAATACAATTCTTGGAACATTATATTTAGTTGCTTGTCTTCAAACAGTTTCAGTTTGAGGTTCTACACCTTGTTGACCATCTAATACAGCAACTGCTCCATCTAATACTCTTAATGAACGTTCAACTTCAACTGTAAAGTCTACGTGCCCAGGTGTGTCAATTAAGTTTAATTGGTATCCTTTTCAAACTGCATAAGTTGCCGCTGAAGTAATTGTAATACCTCTTTCTTTTTCTTGAATCATTCAGTCCATTGTAGACTCACCATCATGAGTTTCACCAATTTTGTGGTTAACCCCTGTATGGAATAAGATTCTTTCACTAGTAGTAGTTTTACCAGCGTCAATATGAGCCATAATACCAAAATTTCTATAAGTATTTAAATCAAATTCACGTTTCATTTCTTATCCTTAAAAAATTATTATCAACGTAAGTGAGCAAATGCTTTGTTTGCTTCAGCCATTTTGTGAGTATCTTCTTTTTTCTTAACTGCACCACCAATACCATTTGATGCATCGATAATTTCATTTGCTAGTCTTTCTAACATTGTTTTTTCGTTACGTAATCTAGCATATTGGATTAATCATCTTAAACCTAAAGTTTGTTTTCTTGCAGGTGTAACTTCAGTTGGAACTTGGAAGTTACTTCCAGCTACACGACGAACTTTTAATTCAAGAGAAGGCATAATATTGTCAAGTGCTAATGTAAATACTTCCATTGCAGGTTTTTTTGTTTTTCTTTCAATTTCTTCAAAAGATCCATAAAGAATTGATTGTGCTAATCCTTTTTTACCATCTAACATAATTGAATTAATTAATTTAGTAATTAATCTTGATTTATAAACTGGATCTGGTAAAACTGTTCTTTTTTCTGGTTTTGCTTTTCTCATGTTTATTCTCCTATTTTATTATGCTGATGCTTTAGGTCTTTTAGCACCATATTTAGATCTTTGTTGTCTACGTTTTTCAATACCTGCACAGTCTTGAGTACCTCTAACAATGTGGTATCTAACCCCTGGTAAGTCTTTTGCACGACCACCTCTTAATAAAACAACACTATGTTCTTGTAAGTTATGTCCTTCACCTGGAATGTATGCTAATACTTCCATGTCATTTGTTAATCTAACTTTAGCATATTTTCTTAACGCTGAGTTAGGTTTTTTAGGTGTCATTGTACCAACCCGTGTACAAACTCCTCTTTTAAAAGGAGCAGGGTTGTAATTTGACTTTTTGTGTAATGAATTATATGTATCTAATAAGGCAGGAGCCTTAGATTTTTTCACTTTTTTTGATCTTTTGTTACGGATCAATTGTGAAATTGTAGCCATATTAATTACCTTTACCTTTCTTAAGAAATAAATCTTTCAACTTTCCCGTGTGTATCAATTTTTATATAAAAATGCAAACACTCATAGAATTATAACATATTATTGTAATAATTAAAAAATAGTGTTTTTAATTTGATTAATTTTAAAATAAAAAAATTTTATTATTGAAATGAAATCAATAATAAAACTTAATTAATCTTATTCTGCAAATGTTTTAACTAAATAATTGTTATATTCATCAGTATCAATAATTGCTACATCTTCTATTGATGGGTGAGCATCAAATTCTTGATCACCAAAAACTATTTTAAGTTTTTGATTGTTATCAAATTTTTCTTTAGCTTTTAATAATTCATTATGAAATTCATTCTTTTCTAATATAAAAGAAGTAATTTCGTTAGCTTCTAAATGTTTATGTACTATTGATAAATCAAATTCATTACCCTCTAAATATGCACATACTCCATTAAGAAAAAACATATTTAAAATATCATACTCATTATATCTTGGTTCTCTTTTAAAAAGTTCACTAAAATGTATCAAACATTTATCAACAACATCTAAAGGTTGTGATTGATTAGGACTAATAATTAAGTAATAAACACTATTAGTATTCATTAAACGCCATTCCTTTCTACTATATTAACATATTTTAAATTATATCAATTTGCTATTTAGTATTTTTAATATTTTTATAAATATTAAATTTATTTATTTTGATTAAATTAATTATTAATTTTCAATATAAATAGCAGAGCCAATAATATAATCAATTTCAAATGATAAAGATAAATTAATATTTTCAATATTACATTTTGGAGCAGCATTATTATTTAAAATAATTTCAATTTTTGAAAATAAATATTGATGATTAGTTGCTTTAATAATTGCTTCTTTTAATGATCAAATTGCTGCAGTATATCTTTTTTGTTGTTCATAATTATTATTTAAAGTTAAAAAAATATTATATTCATTTTGAGTCATGAATCTTTTAGCAAAATCTAAATTTTTTAGTTCTACTCTATTTAGTTGAATGATATCAATACCATGAGTTATTTTCATTGATTAATCATCCTTTAGTACATTAATAAAAACATCTTGTGGTAAAGAAACATTACCAATAGCTTTTAATTTCTTTTTACCTTCTTTTTGTTGCTCTAATAATTTTTTCTTACGTGTAATATCACCACCATAACATTTAGCTAATACGTTTTTACGATATGATTTTACAGTTTCACGAGCAATAATTTTTGAACCAATTGAAGCTTGAACAGGAATTTCAAATTGATGTCTTGGAATTAATTCTTTTAATTTTTCAGTAATTACTTTTGATTTACGATAAGCAAAATCTAAATGTGTAATAAAACTTAATGCATCAATTTTATTTCCATTTAATAAAATATCAACTTTTACTAATTTTTCTGCACGATAACCAATTAATTCATAATCCATTGTTGCATAACCTTTAGAGATAGATTTTAATTTATCAAAAAATGAATGCATAATTTCACTTAATGGTAATTCATAAATCAATTTTCTTCTAATGTTATCTACGTAAATTAAATCTTTATAAACACCTCTATATTCTTGACATAATTCCATTAATGAACCAACATAATTATCTGGTGTTAAAATTTCTAATTTTATAAATGGTTCTAAAATCTTATCAATTAAAGTTCTATCTGGTAATTTAGAAGGATTATCAACTTTTACTTCTTCACCATTTGTTTTAATTACAATATATTCAACAGAAGGAGCAGTAGAAATTAAATCAATATTAAATTCTCTAGATATTCTTTCTTGTATTACATCCATATGTAATAAACCTAAAAATCCACATCTAATTCCAAAACCTAATGCTTGTGATGTTTCATATTCATATGTTAATGAAGCATCTGATAATGAAATTTTTTCCATAGCTTCTTTAAAATCATCATATTGGCTAGTATCAATTGGGTATAAACCACAAAATACCATTGGCAATATTTTTTTATAACCAGGTAATGGTTCTAAACAAGAATTTTGAACAGTTGTTATTGTATCACCAACATGCACATCATGTGCTGTTTTAATACTTGCTGCAACTCATCCAACTTCACCTGCAACTAATTCATTTTTATTAATAATTTTTGGTGTTCTAATTCCAACTTCAGTTACAATAAATTCTTTATTTGTAGCCATCATTTTGATTTTGTCACCAACTTTAATTTTTCCATTTTTTAATCTAATAAAACAAATAACACCTTTATAAGAATCATAATATGAATCAAAAATTAAAGCTTGTAATGGTGCATTGTCATCATTATTTTTTGGTGCGGGTATATATTTAATAATTGCTTCTAAAACTTTATCAACATTTAAACCAGTTTTAGCAGAAATCATTGGTGCTTCTGAACAATCTAAACCAATTAAATCTTCAACTTCTTTTTTTACTCTTTCAGGATCTGCACTTGGTAAATCAATTTTATTAATAATTGGAATAATTTCTAAGTTGTTTTCTAAAGCTAAATAAACATTTGATAAAGTTTGAGCTTCAATTCCTTGTGCTGCATCAATTATTAATAATGCGCCTTCGCATGCTGCTAAACTACGACTAACTTCATAAGTAAAATCAACATGACCTGGTGTATCAATTAAATGAAATAAATATTGTTCATTATTATATGTGTAATTTAATTGAACAGCATTTAATTTAATTGTAATACCACGTTCACGTTCAATATCCATTGAATCTAAAATTTGATCTTTCATTTCTCTTTGTGAAATTGAATTTGTTAATTCAATAATCCGATCACTTAATGTAGATTTACCATGGTCTATATGAGCTATAATACTAAAATTTCTAATTTTTGACTTGTCCATAAATACATACCTTTAATTAAAATATTGGTTTAATTTGAATATAAAAAATTAAATTATTTTATCTTATTTAATTATAAGATAAATCAAATATGAGTTTAAAAATAATTATAAATTAATAAAAAATATGGCATGAATTTTAATCATTCCATATTCTTATCTATTATTTAAAATCATCTCAATTTTCTACAACTGATTCTCCTAATTTTTGAGCAACTAAATAATTATAAACAATTATTTTCTTCTCTTTAGAAATATTTGATCAGTGTGTTGATGAACGAGATTGAACTTCTGAATTTTGAGCTAATAATACAATTGCACTAAAGAATGTAGAAATATCCATATTTGCAAATTCCATTTGTGCAATATCTTTTGATGTTGTTTCTTTAACTCATTTTTCAAAATTATCAATATCAGTTTTATTGAATTGAGTAACTACATATTGAGACGCTTTAGTTGTTGAACTGTCAACAAATAAATTAGTTGATCCATTATTTAAATCTGATGTATATAAGTTTTGAGCTTTAATTTGTTTAAATGCTTGATCTGGAATTTTATCAATTACTAAATCCATTAATTTTTTTCTATTTTCAAGAGAAATTAAATTATTTGTTAAATCTTGACCCTCTGAAATCATTGTTAATGCATCACCAATTGAAACTGTTCCAATTCCTTCAATATTTGAATCAATATTTTGACTTAAAATACCTAATCCATAAGATTTAATTTGTCTTGCAATTTTATTTAATTCATAAATATTGTTTGTTTCATTACAATATTTTTTCATATTATCTTTAGCAGTTTGATCATTACCATTATTAAATCTATAGAATAATCCTGTAAAATTATCATTTGCATTTGCTGTATTTAATGTTAATAATTTTCCAGAATATAAATCTGATGGTAATGAAGAAGTTGTTAATGTTGTTGATGAGCTTTGGAATCCTAAGAAACCATTTGATACATTAGTGCTAGTTTTTTCCATTTTTGCTGAATTAAAGAATGTAGGGTTTACACCATAATAAACTGAATCTGGATTATTTAAATCTGGATTAGGAGCGCTATAGTATGTATAAGTATTGATATTAGTCATTAAAGCAGGGTTTTTATATGAAAAATCTTTTACTTTATCTTTACCAAAATTTCCATCTGCAAAAATATATGATTCACTTGTTCAACCAATATATCCAACATTAGTTTCTTCATTTTCTATCATTTCATTTAGAACTTTAATTAAATTTTCAAAACTATATGTGATTGTAGAATTTGCATCATTTTCATCTTTAGTTGGTGTTAACAATCAAACTAAAGTTTTTAAGAAAGTTTGGAAATCAGAGTTAGCACCAATTAATAATGAATAATCTGTTCCAACTTTGTTATTTTGAATTTTATCATTAACTCATTTTGTTGATGTTGTTTCTAAGTTATTTAAGTTAGTAAAATCTAAACCTATTGAAGCTTTTTGTTCACTACTCGAAAAAGCTTTTGAAATTGAATAATTACTTGAAAATTGATCAACTAATTTATTAGCAACACTTTTTTCAAACGATTGATCTGAACTATCTATAAATTTTTTAAAATTGTCATTAATAGTTTTAGTATCTCATAATTGATTATATAAGTTAACTACATCGTTTACACTTGAATCTTTAACTAAAATTTGATTAACATTTCAATTGTTTACAAATTCATATTGTGAAACACCAACTTGTTCGCCAATTTTATCACCATTAAAATAATTAGTTTTAGTTGCAGGTTTTAAATTTAAACCATTTATTGCAGTTACTAATTCATTTTTTGCATTTGTATAAGTATCATAAATATTATTACTATTGTTTCCTAATATTTTGAATACAATATCAGTTAATTGATCAAAATTAGCAGTTGTATTGTTTCTTGTATATGGTAATACTCCAGCTAATCCATTATTTTTTCATGTTGATGGTTTATCATTTGTTGAATATGTTGATTGTAATGTATACATTTTTTCTTTTATTGTATTTATAAAATCAATTGCATCTTCAACTGATTTCATTTTCAATGATGCCACCATCATTGTTTTTTCAGGAGTGTCTTGTGTAAGATCAATTAATGTTTCTCCATCTTTAATTGTGTCACTACTAAATAAATAATCATTATTAGTATTAGATGATGTTTTCTTTGAATTTAAATATTTAAAAATTAATTCAGATGAATTTTCATCATAATAAGATTTTAAAGTTGATTTTAATTCTAAACTAATACTATCAGCATTTGAATCACCTGCTGACATAATTTTTTGAGCTGTTCTTCATAAAATTGTGTTTTGGATTTCAACAATCGCACTATCAAATGCTTGTTTACCAGTTTTACCATTAACTGCTTCTTTTATTTTATTGTATCTATCAATACCAATAATATGAACACCAAACTCATCTCTTGTTGCAATAAAAGGAGTTTCACCGCTTGAATTATTTACTTTAAATGTTTCTCTAATTGATTTTATGTCTTTATAATCACCTAAAAAAGTATCAGTTGTTGGTGAATAAGGTAATGCAAAATAACCAATTGTTGTTACATCGTTAGTTGATACAAAATTTTTCATTATGCTATTTGCATCTAAACTAGATATACTTAATCCATTAGTACCAAAAACTAATGATGAAAAATTATACATTGCTGCAGCTGCAAAAGGTGTAACAAAATCTGTATAACAAGATTTACCATTAGTAATCAACATTATTGATGAGTCATCAGTTAAATATTTAGGAATATTGATAGCTCCAGTATTATTATCAACATAACTAGTTAAATTAGCAACAAAACGTTTATATTTCATTGATGCATTAGGCGAATTGTAATCTTCATTAGCAGGATCAAATCATTGGAATTGGTAACTTGAATCTGTACCTTCTAAAGTAGATGCTCCAAAGAATGTTGGATTAAATAAACCACTATTTTGTGGAGATGTACCAGTTGATTGTTTAAATAAAACAGTTGGAGTAATTATTGGTAATGTTTCTTTTGTTCATTCTTCAAAAATGAAATTAATAAAATCAGCATAATATTTATCAAATGGATTAGCACTAGTTACTGATTTTTCACTAAATACAAAATTGTTTCTTGTACCTGCTGAAGCTCCATTAATATTTTTTGAGTCTTTAATTGCTGCAATTGCTTCAGCATCTTGATTATCTAATTTAATTACTCTACCATTATCTGTTTTAATACCTAAATAATCTCTAGAAAATAAATTTTCTGATAATTGTTGTTTTAGTTTAGGAATTAATTGTGAATAAATATAAGTATTTTTTGTCCCACCTGTTGGGTCTAAAACTTCTCTTTGGAACAAATTTTTATCTGTATATGAAGCTTCTTTATCTACGTATTGATCTTCAATTTCTTTAAGTTGGTCATTGTAATATGTACTTAAAATAGGGTCATTTACTTTAGAAAATCAATCAATTAAAAATTGATCTGAATATGTAAAAATATAACTTGTTGTTCCTTCTTTTGTAGCTAATAAAGTGTTGGCTACATTAGTTGTTTCCATTTTATCATTATATTCAGCAACACCTGTATTAGTTAAATCCATGTATCTCATTCCATCATTTTCTTTGAATTTTTGTTCATCGAAAGTTGAAGTATTTGTTGTACTACATGATGTAATAAATAATACAGAAGAAGATATACTTAATAACGAAACAGGCAATAAAGCCCCTAAAAGAATTTTTGAAGTTTTTTTCATATTTATTCACTCCTAATTTTACAATAATACAATAAACATTTTTTTATCATATAATTATATAATAATTTGTATAAGAAATTTCAAAAAAGAAAATGGTTTTAAACTAATATGAAAAGAATAGAGTTAAATAATTTATCGATTGAAATAAATAATAAAAAGATATTAAATTCAATAAATATGAAAATAAATGAAGGCGAAACAATATTGATAGTTGGTCCAAATGGACATGGTAAATCAACATTATTTAAGTCCATTCTGAAACATTATTCTACAAAAATTAGTAGTGGAAATTTAGTTATTAATAATGAATTAGCAAATGAATGAACAACTGATAAAATTGCTAAAAGTGGTATTTTTTTAGCTAATCAATATCCAATAGAAATTCCAGGATTAAAAACTTTTGACTTATTAAGAAATGAATTAAGTCATGATGGAAAAGAAATTAAAGTTTTAGATTTTTACAAACAAGTCACTCACAAATTAAAAGAACTAGGATTAAATGATGAATTCTTAAAAAGAAACATTAATGAAAATTTTAGTGGTGGTGAAAGAAAAAAAATGGAAATTTTGCAAATGCTATTACTAAATCCAGATTTTATTTTTCTAGATGAAATTGATAGTGGATTAGATTCAGATGCATTACAAAAAATTACAAAAATATTATTAGAACAAAAACAAAAAAATAAAGCGATAATTTATATCAGTCATAATGATAAGCTATTACAAGATTTAATTCCAGATAGAGTTTATTTAATAGTTAATGGTTCAATAATTCTTGAAGGTGATAAAGAATTAGCTAATCGTATTAATAATGAAGGATATGAATGAATTGAAAAAGAATTAAACATTAGTATTAAAAAAGAATCAGAAGATATCAATTTGTTAAATACAGCAAAAGATTTTTATTGCAATGGAAAATAATTTTAAATTTATAAAAAAAGAATTTGCATTATCATTATTTGTTAATAAAGATACAACTCAAAATCTGTTTTGTGTTTTAAAAGAAGATGCAAATATAAATATTAATGTTGATATTCAAAAAGATGTTAAATTTAGTTTAAATGTTGTAATTTATTCTTATCAAAATGCAATTGTAAATATAAATGTCAAAACCAATTCATTTTTTGATAAATCAGAGAATATAGTTAACATTAATGCTATTGCTAATGATAATTCTTCAATGAATATTAAATTAGATTCAATGATTCCTGAGAATATTAATTTTGCAAAAATTAGTCAAAATATTAAAGGAATTTTATTATCTGAAAATTCTAGAATATTAGGAATTCCTCAATTAACAGTTAATTCAGATCAAGTAATTGCAAATCATGCTTTAAACATTGGCGGTATGAATGAAGAAGAGTTATTTTATTTAATGTCTAAAGGTTTTAATGAACAAACATGTAAAAAAATAATTTTAAATGGATTTATAAAGCTATCATTAAATTCATTATCAGAAAATAAACAAAACAAATATCTTAAAAAATTAAATAAACTTATTAAAAAGGATCAATAATGAAAAAAATAGATAATAAAAAAATTAGAAATATGTTCCCTTGATTCAAAAATAATCCTGATTATGTTTATATGGATTCAGGTGCAACAACATTAAAACCTCAATCAGTTATTAATGCAATTACTAAATACTATGAAAAATATAGCTCTAATCCACATAACACTGATTCAAAATTAACATATGAAGTTTATGATGGTGTACAAAAAGTTCGAGCTAAATTAGCAAATTTATTAAATGCTGATCATGAAGAAATTGCTTTTTGTGGTGGTGGTACTGAAGGATTAAATTTAGTAGCTCAAGGTATTAGAGAACATTTAAAAGCTGGTGATGAAATTGTTTTAACATATGGTGAGCATGCTTCAAATATTCTTCCATGAATGAGATTAGCAGATGAAATTGGTATTAAGATAGTTTATGCTGGAGAAATGCATAAAAATCCATCAATTGAAGATTTTAAAAAAGTAATTAATGAAAAAACAAAAGTTGTTTCTTTTTCTGGTGGTTTCAATGTTACTGGTAAAGTTTTAAATGAAAATGAAATAGCACAAATGGTTAAAGCATTTAATCCTAATATTTTTGTTGTTGTTGATGCTATCCAATGCGTGCAACATAGAAAATTAGATACAAAAAAAGGTGGTTATGATTTCTTAATAATTTCAGCGCATAAAATGTTTGGTCCAACTGGAGTAGGCGCTGTATTTATTAAGAAAAAATTACAACCATTAATTAAACCACTAAGATATGGTGGAGGGATGAATTTTTCAATCCAAACAAATAGTTATGAATTGTTAGAAAGTATTGAAAAATATGAAGGTGGAACACCTAATGTTTCTGGTATCTTAGCATGAGGTTCTGCAATTGATTTTATCAATGAAATTGGTTATGATTTTATTAGAGAATATGAATTACAATTATCTAAATACATTAGAGAAAAATTAAAAGAAATTAAAAATATTGAAATCTATAATGATGATGTTGATTCTCCAATTGTAGCAATTAATTATAAAGGCATTTTTTCACAAGATTTTGCTTCATATTTAGGCAGTAAAAAAATTATTGTAAGAAGTGGTTTAAGTTGTGCTAAATTAATTTGTAATATTCTAGATACAAATTCATTAGTTAGAGTTTCTTTATATGTTTATAACAACTTTGAAGATATTGATAAATTAGTTGATGCAATTAAAAACTTTAAAAAGGAGGATATTTTAAATGGCATTCTTTAATAAAGACCCAATGTTAGCAACTAACATAATTTTAGAACATTATGATAACCCTAGTCATAAAATTGAAGAAAGTAATATCCCAAGTGATTACATAAAATACCACAACAAATCTAATACTTGTATTGATGACATCACAGTCTATTTAAAAATTGATAATAATATTATTAAAGATGCTTTATTCTCTGGTATTGGATGTGCAATTAGTACATCAACAACTGATATTTTTTGTGATTTATTAATTAATAAATCTTTACAAGAAGCACAAATTATTTTAGATAATTACCAAAAAATGATAAGTAATGAAAAATACGATGAAGAAATTTTAGATGAATTATTAGTTTTCTATAATATTCCTAATCAACCTAATAGAATCAAATGTTCAAAAATGGGTTATTTTGCAATTAATGAAATCTTAAAAGAAGAAAATAAATAATGAAAAATAATAATGAATACAAATATGGTTTTCATAATGAAAATGATGCTATTATCCAATTAAATAAAGGATTAAATGAAAACATAATTAATCAAATTTCTGATATTAAAAATGAAGCTAATGAATTACGTGAATTAAGATTAAAAGCTTATGAACAATTTAAAAAATTAAATAATCCAAATTGAGGTCCAGATCTTAATTTTATAGATTTTGATTCATATGTTTATTATTCAACATCTGCTAATAATATAGCTAATTCTTGAGATGATGTACCAAATGATATCAAAGAAACATTTGAAAAAATTGGAATTATGGAAAGTGAAGCTAAATATTTAAATGGTGTTGCTACACAATATGATTCTGAAATGATTTATCATTCTTTACTAGAAGAATTAAAACAAAAAAATGTTATCTTCACTGACCCTAATACAGCAGCAAGAGAACATCCTGAAATCTTTTATAAATATTTTTCTAAATTAGTTCCAATGACTGATAATAAATATGCAGCTTTGAATACTGCAGTGTGATCTGGAGGAACATTTATCTATATCCCAAAAAATACAGTTCTTGAAAAACCATTACAATCATATTTTAGAATCAATGCTAAAAGTGTTGGTCAATTTGAAAGAACTTTAATTATTGTAGATGAAAATTCTTCTGTCCATTATATTGAAGGATGTACAGCTCCAATTTATGATAAAAATAATTTACATGCTGCTGTTGTTGAAGTTTTTGTTGAAAAAAATGCAACATGTAGATATACTACAATTCAAAACTGAAGTAATAACGTTTTAAATTTGGTGACTAAAAGAGCAATCACAAAAGAAAATGCTAGAATGATTTGAATTGATGGAAATATTGGTTCAAAAATTAATATGAAATATCCAGCTACAATTTTAGCTGGTGATAATTCAAGTGCAAAATGTGTGTCAATTGCTGTTGCTAATGAAGGTATTTATCAAGACGCTGGCGCTAAAATGATTCACGTTGGTAAAAATACTTCAAGCCAAATTTTATCAAAAGCTATTGGTTACAAAAATAGTAATAATGTTTATCGTGGATTAGTTAAAATTGGAAGAACTGCAAAAAATTCAACATCTTTTGTAGAATGTGATACATTATTATTAGATAAAACTGCTAAATCTGATGCAATACCTATAGAAATTATTGATAATAATACTTCTAAAATAAGTCATGAAGCTAAAATTAGTAAAATAAGTGATGAACAATTATTTTATTTAATGTCAAAAGGCTTTAATAAACAAAAAGCAGAACAATTAATTATTTCTGGTTTTTTTGAAGATTTTTCAAAAGAATTACCAATGGAATATGCTGTAGAATTAAATCAATTATTAAAACAAATATAATTAATTTTATTTAAATTTTAAATAAACTTAAAATCCTGTTGAAAAAAAAAAAAAAAAAACATTAAAAATTATTATAGTTATGAAAAATTTAAAGTTAATATAAAAAAATACAATAAAATCTTTATTAAATAAA
>CAMWRJ010000001.1 GCA_947176635.1 uncultured Mycoplasmataceae bacterium | reverse complement strand
TGTTGATTCACATATTAGTGGTATTAGAAATTTAACATCAAATATACAAACTGAAGACAACCAAAATTTAGCTAACTTTGTTTCATCAGTTACATATTCTAATAATTCATTTAGTATTACATTAAATAATAATTGTAAAATGAATACTAAAAATTTAAATAATATTCAAATTAATACTAGTGATATTATAATGAGTAATTTTACATTCTATACCGCACCAATTGTAACACCACCTAATCCACCATCAGCATCAAAAGAATCACCAGAAGACTGATTTACATGAGATACTACAATAACAACAAAAATCACCGGGTTAAGTGATAAAGGAAAAACACAAAGCAATATTGTTTTGCCAGCTAAAACAACAGAAATTAAACAATGAGCTTTTTCTCAAAATACCTATTTAAAATATGTTGATATGTCTTTGACAAATATAAGTGTAATTCCTCATAGGACATTTTATGAAAGTAGCTCAATAATAAGAATAAAATTACCAAATTCAGTTAGACAAATTGATGAATATGCATTTTATTCATGCACATCTTTATTAGACTTAACACTTCCAAATTCACTTGAAGTAATTGGCAAAGAAGCATTTTGAAAATGCCAATCATTACGAACAATAACTATCCCAAATTCTGTTACAACACTTGGAATAGCATCATTTATGGATTGTATATCATTACAATCAATAACTATCCCAAATTCAATTAAAGAGATTAATTCTAATACGTTTAACGGATGTACATTATTGTCAACAGTGAATTTGCCTAATTCATTAGAAATAATCGATCACACTGCATTTTTTAAATGTAAAAATTTAAAATCAATAAATCTTCCAAATTCTCTTTATTCAATAGGAGAAAATGCATTTAATAGTTCTGGTTTAACATCAATAATTATCCCTAATTCAATTCTTTCAATCGAATCATGAACATTTGCACATTGTTCAGATTTAACATCAGTAACTATGCTAGATGGAGTAGGTAAAATTTGTGAAGAAGCTTTTGTTGATTGTCCTTCTTTAACACAAATCAGTTTACCAAATGTAGTAGAGATAGGAGAAAGAGCTTTTCTTGCTTGCACAGGTTTAAGAACACTAACCATTCCTAATTCAATTCAATCAATTGGTAAATTTGCATTTAATTACTCTACAGACACCAATCATCCAATACTATTAACTAATTTAAAAATATATGTAAGTAGTGAAAGAGTTAAACAATTAGTAATAAATTCAGGATTTAATTTAACTAATAACATAATAATAGGTTCACCTTCAACATTATCAATAAAAAGAGAAGAAGAAACAACAAAATAATACAATATAAAAATTGGAATAGTGTTTTAAGCTACTCCAATTTTTTCTATTTCATTTGTAAGTATAATTCAATAAAATCTAAAATGTCATCAATTTCTTGTTTAAGTTCTTGATCAATTTCACTAGCTAATTTATTTTTTGAAATACCTTCATAATATAAATTAAAATAGATTTTAAATTTAGGTTCAGTACCACTAATTCTAAATTTAATTCATGAATTGTTTTCTAAAATAAATTCTAAACAATTAGCTTGTTCATTAAATTGAATTTTTTCAATGTTTCTTGAAACAATATTTTTATGAGAATAATTACTTAATAAATTAATATATGATTCTGATACTTCTTTTCAATTATAACTTTTAATTATTTTAGAAATAGTAATACCATATCAGTATTTATATTTAGCATATATTTCTTTTTCTAAAATATCAGTAAAATCATAATTTAATGATTGATAAGATTTAAGTATTTCTAATAATAATCCAGCAACTTGGAAACTATCTTTTTCACGATTAATATCACAATCTAATGCTCCAATTGCTTCTTCAAAACCAATAACAAATTCTTCGTTGTCATCTAAGTTATTAATAGCATTAGCAATTCATTTAAAACCAGTTGCAGTTCTATAAACATTAGCATTATATTTTTGTGCAATTAAATCAATAAAGTTATTTGATACATATGTTGAAATAATTGCAGGTTTTTTATCATGAAATTCTTTATGAGTCATTAAATAATTAGTTTGAATAATACCAGCTCTATTACCATCTAATAGAATTCATTCATTTTGTCTTTTATAACAAAATCCTAATCTATCAGCATCTGGGTCAGTTGCAATAATGTATTTAATATTTAATTTTTCAGCAAATTCAATTAAATCTTTAAATGCTTCAAAACTTTCAGGATTAATATTTTTAGCATTAATAAATTCTGAATTAATAAAATTGTGTAAAGAATAATCAATAATGTTGTAATCTAAACTTTTTAAAAATTTAGTCATGTAATTTGATGATGTACCATGCATTGAACTAAATAATATTGGTTCTTTAAAATCATTTGCTTTTGTTAATTTTAAACAACTGATAATATCACTAAAATATTTATCAATAATACTTTGATCAATGATTTGAACATCTTGTGTATAATCATCAAATGTTTTATCTAAAAAAGTAAATGAATCAGGTATATATTGAATTAATTTTAAATCTTCATTTGGTAATAATTGTGAACCAGTACCATTATAAAATTTAATACCATTATATTCTTTAGGGTTATGACTAGCTGTAATATTAATTGCACCAATAGCATTAGTTTCTCTAATTACATAAGATAAAATTGGTGTAGGAAATGGTTGAAAATTTTCTGCAACAATTACTTCATAATCAAAAGATTTTAAAACGTTAATAATTCCTTTTATATGATTAACATAATTTAATCTATTATCAGAGACAACAACAATTTTTTTATCTTTATTATTCATGCCATAATGTTTTAAATATTCAGCATAACCATAAGCTAATTGTTTGTAAGTAATTTCATTTAAATAATGATTACCTGGTCCCATAATTGCTCTATAACCAGCTGTACCAAATTTAAGTTGATCTTCTTTAAAAGCTTGTTCTTTTTGTTCATCACTCATTGATTCAATTTGTTTTTTTAAATCATCTGAAACATTTTCACTGTTTAATCATGCTTCAATTAATTTATTTTGATAACTATTTAACATTTAATAAACTCTCCAAAATATAAAATTAAAAATTATTTAAAGTAGTAGGTTTTCAACTATAAGGTAAAAGCTCTTCTAATTTGAAAATCTTATAATTACCTTTTAAATCAAAAATTACAATTTCTTGTTCGTCTTTTAAATGTTCAGAAATTATTTGTCTACATTTACCACAAGGAGTACCTAAAATATCAGTACTAATTGTTAATACATAAACTCTATTAAATTTTTTAGCTCCATTACTAATTGCAGATACAATGGCTGATTGCTCTGCACAAATTGTTAATCCATATGAACCACATTCAACGTTAACACCTTTAAATAAACCTTTATCAGTGTCAACAATTGCTGCTACATTGTATTTAGAATATGGACAATAAGCATTATTAAGTAATTGTTTTAATTCATTAAATATTTCTTTCATAATTTTATTTAACCTTTGTATATAGTTCTTTTGATGCTTTTCTAGTTAAAACAATAGCTTTATTATCTTTAACTACAATAGTATCTTCAATTCTAACTCCACCTAAATTAGGAACATAAATTCCAGGTTCAATTGTGATTACAGAATTGTTTTTAAAATTTTCTTTATTTTTAGCTGAAACATAAGGTTCTTCATGAACTTCAATACCAACACCATGACCTGTTGAGTGAGAAAAGTAATCAGCATATTTAGTTTTTGAAATAATGTTTCTACAAACTAAATCTAAATCTAATCCATTGATTTTATTAGTTGCTTTTTCGATTCCGCTTAATTGTGCATCTAATACAACATTATAAATATCAATCATTTCTGGATTATTAGCTTTATTACCTAAAATAAAACTTCTTGTAATATCAGAACAATAACCTTGATAAATACATCCAATATCAACAGTTATCATTTCACCCATTGCAATTTTTTTATCAGTTGGTTTGTGGTGTGGGAAACTTCCATTTATACCAGAAGCTACAATTGGGTCAAATGAATTTTTAGAAGCACCTAAATCTAGCATATGTTTTGAAATCATATTAGCAACTTCTAATTCAGTCATACCAGGTTTAATTTGTGTTTTAATTCATTCAATAGTTTCAGCAGCAATATCAGCAGCTTTTTGTAATAGATCAATTTCGTATTCTTCCTTAATTGCTCTTAAAACAATTGAATTAAAAGGTTTGAAATTGAATTCAGACATTTTTTGATAATTACTGTATTGTAATAAGTTTGTATATTCTGCTTCAACACCTACATTCTTCATATTTAGTTCATTTAAAATTTCACTAATTTGTTCATTTAAAGATTTATTTGCAGTTAATAATCTAACTTCATTAATTTTATCTTTTAATTGAATACATGCTTTTTCAAAATATCTACCATCAACTAAAAAAATAGTTTTATTTTGTTTATTTATGAATAAAAAACCTGCAGACGACACAAAATTCATGAATCAAAATCTATTATCATCAGATACTAGAATGATTCCATCTAATTGGTTATCTACAATAGTTTTATTAACAATATCTATTTTTTTCATTATTTTTTAGATTTAATTTCAATATGATTAGTTGATGCTCTACATGTATTACAAAATTTATTTAATTCTAATTTATCTGGATTATTTTTTGCATTTTTTCTTGATAAATAATTAATATTTTTACAATCAGAACATTGTAATCTAATTCCACGTTTAATTGCCATTATAAGCTCCTTAATTTACTAAATATAATATCTAATATATTATACAATACCAGATATTAATTATTATTAGTATTATTGCAAATTTAATTATATTTAACTTAAATAAATATCCTTTATTACATTTAAGTCAAAACTTTTTATTTTAACATAATATAATATAAGTGTACATACTTTTTTGTATGTACAAATTTTAGAAGGGTTTGTATAGCTAATTATACAAAGCAAATTACAATGAAAAAATTAAGTTGAAAATTAAAAAGTGGTTTAATAATTTTAGGGGGAGGGGCATTATTATCAATAATACCTATTGCTATGACGTCATGTAGTACGACAAAACAACCAAATAAATTAATTGAACTAAATAAACAATTTATTGAAAATGAACAAAAATTCGTTTCAAAATCTGGATCAAGAATGCCAATTTTTGATCAAAATACAAGATCAGCAGATAAAAGCATTGAAAATATTATTAAGAATGCAGAAAATGCAATTAATAGTTTAGAATCTTATAAAAATTCAACTAGTTTAAATCAAAATGAAATTATTTGAATAGATTCATATATTTTCCAATGACAATTAAAAATTGATAATTTAAAAAGTGGGATGATATATTTAGGTTCAAATCTAGATGGTAGTAGAATTTTATCAACATCTTCTAACTGAATTAGAGATAACACATCTAGTGCTTTAAATATTTATCCATTAAATCCTGAAACTGGTGACCCAGATAAATCTGCTGCACCATTAAGAGATTTAGTAACAAACTTACCAAATTCAATTCAAAATGCAATTGATTACATTAATGATTTTAAATTATATTTAGATTATGGCTCAAAACAATATGGATTCCAACCATCTAGTATTCATAAAAAATTATTAATTAACCAATTATTAGGTTTCTTTTATCAGGCAGAATTAAATATTTTAGCTAATGATTCTACCAAAACAGAAATATCACTAGAAGAATTTACAAAATTATCAAGTGGTAACAATTATTTTAAAGATGTATATAATGATTTAATTAGTAAAGTAAATTATTTATCATCTAATCAAAAAAATGAAATTCAAAATAGATTAAATGATTTAAAAAATAAAGTAGATGATTTTATTGTTTGATATGGTGGAGAATATTATACAAATCCACATTCATTCTCACCAACTATTTCATCAGGCAATGAAATTAAATTAACTAAAACATCTAATTCTGAAGTTGAAAAGACTTTATATGCTGGTACAAATGGTGATGTGCCTATTTACGGTGTTGGATTAACAAATAGTGATTTAAATCAAAGAAATATTGGTTTAGGTTGAATGAGTCTTCAAAATATGAATTCATATCCTTATAATGATAAAGTTAAAAATGGAAATGATGTTTATCAACAAATGCTGTTAAATAATAATTCAATTAACACAACTGCTTTTGAAATTTATAAGCAAGGGATTGATTTGACAACTAAAGGAATGAATAATATGAACAGCATTGCTACTCAAGCAAAAAGCATTATTGCTAATGGCTTAAGTGGAAATATTATGTATGATGAAGATGGTATTGGTCCAAATGCACCAAAAAGTACACAATTAACAGGTAGTGATTTTG
Source organism: uncultured Mycoplasmataceae bacterium (assembly GCA_947176635.1). Taxonomy (GTDB): domain Bacteria; phylum Bacillota_I; class Bacilli_A; order Mycoplasmatales; family Mycoplasmoidaceae; genus Ureaplasma. Next base: position 17,967 of record CAMWRJ010000001.1, on the reverse strand, counting down.
AAAAATTCAATTTATGATTAAATCAAGAAGATTTCTTTTGAGGAAGAGAATCACTTACTGGAGATCAATTAACTCAATTCATTGATAAATATTGAAATAATCCATCAACAGAAAAATTAAAAAAATATAAAGAAATCATTAAAACGCAAGGTTATGAATCTAATTGATTAAATAAAAATACAATTAATGGTCAAGCAACTGGTACAATAACTGGTAATCAAGCATTAGCAGGAGCTGTTTTATCATTACAAGATTACATTAATTTTAAAGAAGCAACTGATAAAGTGTTTGATCCAAACTTTAATCCAATTAAAGATTATGTTATTTCACCATACAATTACAATATTCGTGAAGATATTGGTGTTGGTATGGAAGGTCCAAGAGACTCTCAACAATTTCAATATAATTGTGACCCATATTACTCATTACCAAAATGAAGTGTTAGTTCATTAACGACTCATGAAGGTAAAATGGGTCACCACACTCAACAACAATACTGAACTGAATACTTAGAAAATGGTAATGGTGAAAATTCATCAGGTCCAGGATATACATTCATAAATGATGCTTTCCATGAAGGATGAGCAGTATTTACAGAATGATTTGCTAATGAATTAGGAATTTATGGTTCTAATTTAGATCCAAATACTAGAATACCGAATGATTGATTAAATGCAAAAGGTTTAGTTCCTTCATATGATGCTAATAAACTAACTGAATTAACTAACATTATGAAAGATTTACATGCAGGTGTTTATTACTCAAAAGTAGTTGGTGATGATAATAGTGATACAAAATTACAAAATTCTATAAAATTAGCTAATATGTTACAATATTATGGATTCTTAAATGAAGCTCAATTAAGAAATATGCGTTTATGTTTAGATACTGCATATCACTACAATGCGCCTTCTAATGAAGCATCAAGTCAAAATGCGTCTTTACCATTTGGTGCTTCAATTAAACAAGTTCGTGATTATATGAAAAACAATTCAGCATTAGGTGTAGGTGATATTAGTTCTGAATCTATTAGATATTTAGCAATACCTTCACAAGCTACTGGATATATGTTAGGAAAAATTATTTTTGAGGATTTGTACAAACAAGTAGAACAAAAATTAAATATAACTTTAGTTAATAATAAAAATGAAATTAAAAAATTATTTGATTTAATGTTAAGAAATGGTGAAATTCCATTACAAGTATTAACAGATCAAGTAAAATCACAATATAAAATTAGTTAATCTAAAATAATAAATTGAAATATCTTATTGTTATTGAAATAACTATAACATAAGATATTTTTAATTATTTGAAAATAAAAATTCAATATGATTATATTGATATATAATTATTCTAACTATATAGATAATATTATTAAAAAAACATTTGATATATATATATATATATAGTGTTAAAATCGAAGAAAGGAAATAATATGAAAAAATCAAGTAAAATTTTATTATTTACAGGGATTTCGACTTTAGTTTTAGCTGGTGGAGTTGCAGCTGGTGTTGTTATTAACAATAAAAATAATACTTCAACTTCAGTAACATCTGTTAAAACTCAATCATCTGCTTCAAAATTTAAATTTAGAACATATAATGATGAAACTTTAAAAGAAATTAATTCAAATAATTTTGATTATGTAGCTCCAAGTAGAATTACAAAAGAATTTAAATCAGGTCATGCAAAAAGACCAACTGTGTCTACTAAAAATAATAAAGAAGTAATTGAATTATCAACTTATCAATCAAACTACTACTATAATCAACGTGATTTTATGCCAATTTTTAGTAGTGAAAGAATGTATAATTATCCAAATGAACGTGAAACAATGAGTGCAATCTATGGTACTTATTATGGATGAGACAAAACTGAACAATACTATAATATTGATGGATCAATTTCAAATAAAGACAATTCTTCAATTATTTATAGAAACTATACACCTTTCAAAGAATTAGTTGATTGAGTAAAAGATACAGAATCAAAAGATGTTAAAAAATTAATTAAAGGTGTTGAATTAGATTGTACTAAATTCGATTCAGTACAAAAAATTAATAGTTATTTAGAAATTGCTTCACAATTAGGAATTGAATTTGTAACTATTAAAACACCATCTCAACAAACATTAGAAAAAATTGTTGTTCCAAATGGTATTAAAAAATTAACTATTATTGATTACAACAAACAATACCAAAGTTCTTTAACTTCTTTACGTGGTATTACTATTCCTGAAAGTGTAGTTGAATTAGAATTTTATTCTAATACATGTTCAAGAATTGATCCTTTAATTTTAAGTAGTTCAACTCATATGATTTATGACCATATTGATGATGCAAATTATGGTATTAGACAAGCTAACTTTAAAACTATTGACTTATCATCTCATAAAGATTTAAATGAAGCTGAATTACAAAGAGCAATTGATATTATTTATATTGAAAGACAATTTGAACGTAACTTCCAAGGTGATTTTGTTGGTGGATATATGTATCAATTAGATATCAGTAATACTCCAATTAAAACATTAAATAATGTAACAATCCCTAGTCAATCAGATGGAAGATTTAATATTGCTTATGTTAAATGAACTTCAAATACACAATCTGGAGAAATTTCAATTAACATTAATAATTCTTCTAAACCATCAAATGATAGTTTAGTTGGTGAATGAAATGATAATTCAGAAAATGCTAATAATGTTAAAAAATTAGTAGTTTCAACAGAAGAACAAGTTTCAATCGAATTAGCTAAAACAGAAATTTTAGGACAAATCAAAAAATACCCTAATATTAATGAAGTTGATTTAAGTAATGTTGAATTATTAGATAACAAAACATTAGATGATTTAATAGATTTAATTAATAATAGTTTAGTAGACCCAATGACTGGTGAATTAATTACTGAAATTAATTTTATTAAATAAAAAATAATTAATATTTTTAAGAGGCTTATTGTAATAAACAATAAGTCTTTATTTTTTTTAAATAATTATGATATTTTTAAAAAATATTGTATAATTTATGAGGTTTTATTATTATTGAGATTGCTGATACACCAAAAAAAGTTGTCAATATCAGGTAACTCATTAATAAATAATTCTATGATTCGTAACAAACATCGTTACAGGAGGCAACAAAAAAATGAGTCAAGAATTAAAAATTAAATTATATTCATATGATCACAAATTAGTTGATCAATCAATTAAAAAAATAATTGATGTAGCTAAATCAACAGATGTTGGTATTAAAGGTCCAATTCCTTTACCAACTAAAAAAGAGATCTTCACAATTTTACGTTCACCTCACGTTAATAAATCAAGTCGTGAACAATTCGAAAGAAGAACTCACAAACGTTTAATTATTTTAACTAATCCAAAACCTGAAACATTAAATAAACTTAAAAACTTGATTTTACCAACAGGTGTGATTACTAAGTTAAAATTATCTTAATTATTTTAAATTAGAAAGGATTTAAGATATGAAATCAGTTATCGGTACAAAAGTTGGTATGACACAAGTTTTTGCAACTGATGGAAGAAAAATTCCAGTAACAGTTGTTTATGTTGAACCAAATAATGTTTTAGCAGTTAAAACTATTGAAAAAGATGGTTATAATGCTGTACAAGTAGGTTATGAAACAGTTGATAAAAATAAATTAAACAAACCAAAATTAGGTCAATTTAAAAATGCAAATTCTGATCCTAAAAGATACATTAAAGAATTAAGAGATGTAACTGGATTCAATGTTGGTGATTTAATTAAATGTAACACATTTGAAATTGGTGAAATCGTTGATGTTCAAGGTATCACAAAAGGACATGGATTCACAGGTTCTATTAAAAGACATAATTTCAAAATTGGTCCTATGGGTCATGGTGCAGGTTATCCTCATAGATATACAGGTTCAATCGCTGCAGGTCGTGGTGGTAGCCAAGCTCAAAGAGTACTTAAAAACACTAAAATGCCAGGTCATTATGGGCATGAATTAGTAACAATTAAAAATTTACAAATTGTTAATATTGTTGAAAATGAAAATTTAATTTTAATTAAAGGTGCTATTCCAGGACCTAAAAATTCAATAATTAAAATTAAAACAGCAACACATAGACCAAACGAAAAAGAAGCAATTGAAATTGTTAATTACAAAAAAGCTCCAGTAAGTCAAGAAGTTATTTCTGAAACTACTGAAAGCGCAGAATAATTTATAGAAGGAGAATATTATGAGTAAAATTAGTTTATTTGATATTAAAGGTAATATTACTAAATCAATCGACTTAAATGCAAATATTTTTGTTGATAAACCACATAAACAAGCAATATTCGATTCTATTATTTGTGAAAATGCTTCTTTAAGACAAGGAACTCACTCAACTTTAACTAAAGGTGAAGTAAGAGGTGGTGGTAAAAAACCTTGAAGACAAAAACACACTGGTAGAGCAAGAACAGGTTCTATTAGAAACCCACAATGAACAGGTGGGGGTGTTGTATTTGGTCCAAAACCAAACCGTAATTACACTAAAAAAGTAAATTCAAAAGTTCATAAATTAGCTATGAAATCAGCATTTACTTTAAAATTAAACGACAATGGTTTATTTGCATTAGAATCAGATGCAAGATTAGAAAAACCATCAACTAAATCAATGGTTGAATTTATTAAAAATTCTAAATTTGAAAACAAAAAAGTTTTAATTATTGTTGAAAATAATGAAAATTTCATTCAAAAATCAACAAACAACTTAACTAAAGTAACAACAAAATTATGAAATCAAGTTTCTGTTAAAGATATCGTGCATGCTAATGTTTTAGTTGTATCTGAAAATGTATTTTCTAAATATGAAGAGGTAATTGGATAATGGAAATCACAAGAGTTATTATTAAACCTTATTTAACAGAAAAAACTTATTCTATTAAAGACAGTTCTAACAAACAAGTTATTACTTTCTTAGTAGATCCAAGAGCAAATAAACACCAAATTGAAAATGCATTTATTGCAATTTATGGTGTTAAACCAGAAAAAATTAATACAGTAAATAAAAAACCAGCAAAAATGAGAACAGGTACATTAACACCTGGATTCACAAAACACAAAAAAGTTGCTTATGTAGTTTTACCAGCTGGTACTAAAATTGCTTTAACTGAAGAAGAAGCAAAAGAAGCTGAACAAGCTAAAACTGAAAAATAATAAAAAGTCGAAAAGCTAAACTTAAGATTAGGAGGCACATATGGCTGTTAAAAGAATAAAAACAAGAAGTAGTGGTATTCGTCAAACAGTAATGATTGATTACAAATCAGTTTTAACAAAAATTGAACCTGAAAAATCATTATTAGTGACTCTTCCACAAAAATCTGGTAGAAACAACCAAGGTAAAATTACAATTAGACACCATGGTGGTGGACACAAAAGAAAATATAGAATTATTGATTTTAAAAGAAACAAAGATGATATTCCAGCAACTGTAAAATCAATCGAATATGATCCAAATAGAACATCTTTCATTTCATTAGTAGTTTATGCTGATGGTGAAAAAAAATACATCATTGCACCAAAAGGAATTAAAGTTGGTGACAAAATTATTTCAGGTGATAATGGAGTAGATATTATTCCTGGAAATACAACAAAATTAGCAAATATCCCTGAAGGTACATTAGTTCATAATATTGAATTAACACCTAAACATGGTGGACAAGTTGCAAGAAGTGCAGGTGCTTATGCTCAAATCTTAGGGTTTGATGAATCTGAAAACTATGTAATTTGTAAATTAATGAGTGGTGAAGTTAGAAAATTCCCTAAAGAATGTCGTGCTACAATTGGTATTGTTTCAAACGATGAACACAATCTAGTTAACTTAGGTAAAGCTGGTAGAACAAGATGATTAGGTGTAAGACCTACAGTTCGTGGTTCTGCTATGAACCCTAATGATCACCCACATGGTGGTGGGGAAGGACGTCAACCAATTGGTAAAGATGCTCCAAGATCTCCATGAGGTAGAAGATTAATGGGTGTTAAAACTAGAGATAAAAAGAAATCATCTAATAAATTAATAGTACGTCGTCGTAACGCAAAATAATTTGAATAGGAGAAAATTAATATATGTCAAGAAGTTCTAGTAAAGGTGCTTACATTGAACCAAGTTTACTAAAAAAAGTAAATGCAATGTTAGCTTCTGATAAAAAGAAACCAATTAAAACATGATCTCGTCGTAGTACAATTTTCCCTGAATTTATCGGGTTAAATTTCGAAGTTCATAATGGTAAAACATTCATTAAAGTTTTTGTTACAGAAGATATGGTTGGTCACAAATTAGGTGAATTTGCTCCAACAAGAAACTTCAAAAACCACACTGAAGCTAAACGTTAATTTTTAAGAGAGGTATAAAAATGAAAGCAATTGCAAAACAAGAAAATGTTCATGTATCTCCACGTAAAGCTAAATTAGTAGTGGATTTAGTTAGAGGTAAAAAAGTAACAGAAGCTATTAAAATATTACAAAACACAAATAAAAAATCTGCACCAATCGTTTTAAAATTATTAAATAGTGCAATTTCAAATGCAATTAATAATCATGCAATGAATGGTTCTAATTTATATGTTTATGAAATATTTGCTAATGAAGGTCCAACTTGAAAAAGACAAATTACAAGAGCTAAAGGTTCTGCTGATCGTTTATTTAAAAGAACAACTCATTTTAAAATCGTTTTAAGTGATGATTTTAGTGAAAGAGCAAAAGATTTAGCAAAAATTAAAGAATTAGTTAAAAGACGTGCTCAAAATAATTCTAAATCAGTTAAGGAAGGAGAATAGATCATGGGTTCAAAAGTAAATCCTAATGGATTAAGATTTGGTATTAATAAAAATTGAAGATCTCGTTGAATTCCTAAAGATAATATCCAAATGGGTCAATGATTAGTAGAAGACGATAAAATTCGTTCACTTTTAATTGCAAAATATAAAAATGCAAATATTGATCGTATTGAAATTGAAAGAATACAAACAACAATTACATTATTTATTTATGCAGGTCAACCTGGTATTTTAACAGGTAATGAAAATTCTAACATTAAAAATATTCAATCTCAAGTGAATAGAATTGTTGGAAGAAAAACAAAAGTTATTATTAACATAATTGCTGTTGAAAACTCAGCATTAAGTGCAAGATTAGTTGCAAGAGAAATCGCTGATGCTATTGAAAATAGAGTTTCATTTAGAACAGCTCAAAAATTTGCTTTAAGAAAAGTTTTAAAAGCAGGAGCTAAAGGTGTTAAAACTCATGTATCTGGTAGATTAGGTGGTGTTGAAATGGCAAGAGCTGAAGGTTATTCTCAAGGCATCATTACATTATCAACATTAAGATCTAACATTGATTATGCATTAGAAGAAGCTCATACAACATATGGTATTATTGGTGTTAAAGTTTGAATTAATAAAGGTGAAATTTTTAATAATAAAAATACAAATTCACAACAAAAGAAAAACTTTGCTAACAACCAAAACAACAACAGAAAAGAATTTAACAGAAATAATTCTAATCAACAAAATCAAAACAGAAAACCAGTTTCACAAAAAACAACTAACCAAAAAGTAGGAGAATAATTATGTTACAACCAAAAAGAACTAAATATCGTAAACCACATAAAGTAAGTTATGAAGGTAAAGCAAAAGGTAACAAATATGTTGCATTTGGTGAATATGGTTTAATGGCTTTATCTGGTGATTGATTAGATGCGAGACAAATTGAATCTGCTCGTATTGCAATTAGTAAAAGATTAGGTAAAACTGGTAAAATGTGAATTAGAATTTTCCCTCATATGTCTTTAACTAAAAAACCTTTAGAAGTACGTATGGGTTCTGGTAAAGGTGCTCCAGATAAATATGTAGCAGTTGTAAAAAATGGAACAATTATGTTTGAGGTTGCAAACATTCCAGAAGCAGTTGCTAGAGAAGGATTAAGAGCAGCTGGTAATAAATTATCTGTTAAATGAAAAATTGTAAAAAAGGAGGAAACTTGCCGTGAGTAATTCAGTAATGAAAGCCCTTCGTGAAAAAACAAATCAAGAATTAACAGAAATTATTAGCAAATTAAAAACTCAATTATTAGAAATTAGATTTAGTGTTGCTAGTGGTGACACTGAAAAAGCAAAAAATGCTGGTGAAATTAGAAAAACAATTGCAAGAATCTTAACTATTTTGAATGAACGTGAAAGAGAGGCTCAATAACATGCAAGAAAGAGGAAATAAAAAAGTTCTAGTTGGTGTTGTAACTTCTAACAAAATGCAAAAAACTGTTACTGTTAAAGTTGAAACTAAAAGAAAACACCCACTATATAGAAAACTAGTTATTCAAAATAAAAAATACCATGCTAGAGATGAACAACAAGATCTTCAAATTGGAGATATCGTTGAAATTACTGAAACTAGACCATTATCAAAAACTGTAAATTGAAGAGTATCAAAAATTATAGAAAGAGCTAAATAATTATGATTCAAAGTTTATCAAGATTAAAAGTAGCTGATAACACTGGCGCAAAAGAAGTTGGTGTTATTAAAGTATTAGGTGGTACTAGAAGACGTTATGCTTTTGTAGGTGATATTGTTGTTGTTTCAGTTAAAAAAGTTCAACCAAATGGTATTGTTTCAAAAGGACAAGTTTGTAAAGCAGTTATTGTTCGTACTAAAAAAGGTGTTAAAAGACCAAGTGGTGCAATTGTAAAATTCGATGAAAACGCATGTGTGATTATTAAAGAAGATAAATCACCAAGAGGAAGTCGTATTTTTGGACCAGTAGCTAGAGAAATTAGAGATAAAGGATTTACTAAAATCACATCTTTAGCTCCAGAAGTAATTTAATAGAAAGGGATAGTTATTATATGAATCGTATTAGAAAAGGTGATCTTGTAAGAGTTATCTCAGGAAAACATAAATATGCTGAAGGAATTGTGTTAAAAGTATTTCCAAAAGATGACAAAGCTCTAGTTGAAGGAGTGAACAAAGTAAAAGTTCACCAAAAGAAAGATCAAACACATGATCAAAGTGGAATTTTTGAAAAAGAATTACCAATTAGATTATGTAAATTAGCTTTAGTAGAACAAAAAGGAAAAGAAAAAGGAAGTACTACTAAAGTTAAATATGTAATTAATAAAGATAATAAAAAAGTTAGATTATCTAAAAAAACAAACGCCGAAATCTTAGCAGGTCAAAAATAGGAGTTAAATTTATATGTCAGCTTTAAAAGATAAATATTTAAAAGAAATCGTTCCTGCTATGCAAAAAGAATTTAAACTTTCTTCTGTTATGCAAGTTGCAAAATTAGAAAAAGTTGTAATTAATAAAGGTTTAGGTGCAGCAGTTCAGGATGCAAAATTATTAGATAGCGCAGTTGATGAATTATTAGCAATTACTGGTCAAAAACCATTAGTTACAAGAGCTAAAAAATCAATTGCTACTTATAAATTAAGACAAGGCCAAGGAATTGGTTGTAAAGTTACATTACGTGGTGAAAGAATGTGAGCTTTTGTTGAAACTTTATTTAACATTGCTTTACCAAGAGTACGTGACTTTAGAGGTATTCCAATGAAATCATTTGATGGAAAAGGAAATTATACATTAGGTATAAAAGAACAAATTATTTTCCCTCAAATAGTTTATGATAATGTGAAAAAAGTTAGCGGATTTGATATTACGTTTGTTACATCTAATGATGATGAAGAACAAGCAAAATATTTATTAAGAGCATTAGGTGCTCCATTACAAAAAGTTAAAGGAGATAAATAGAATATGGCAAAAAAATCTTTAATTGCTAAACAACAACGTCATCCAAAATTCTCAACAAGAGCATATACAAGATGTCAAAAATGTGGACGTGTACATGCTGTTAACCGTAAATTTGGAATTTGCCGTTTATGTTTTAGAGACTTAGCTTACAAAGGTGCTATTCCAGGTGTTAAAAAAGCATCTTGATAGTATAAACATTAAAGAAAGAGGAATTTAAATATGCATATAGATCCAATTGCAGAATTATTAACAAAAATTCGTAATGCTAAAAAAGCTAAAAAGTCATCTGTCTCTTTATCAACTACTAAAATGAGAACCGCTATTATTCAATTATTATTAAAAGAAGGTTATATTAAAGAATATAACATTTCAGAAACAGTTAACAATAAAAGTGTTACAACAATTAAATTAAAATATAAAGGAAAAGATTGTTCTATTAATGGTTTAAGACAAATTTCTAAACCAGGATTAAGAATTTATTCTAAAGCAGAAAATTTACCTAAAGTATTAAATGGATTAGGAATTGCAATTGTTTCTACTTCAAAAGGTATTATGACTGACAAAAAAGCACGTGAATTAAACATTGGTGGCGAAGTAATCGCTTACGTTTGATAATAGGAGTAAATTATGTCTAGAATTGGTAATCGTATTTTAGAAATACCTTCAGATATTACTATTGAAGCTAAAAACAATGTTGTAGTCGTAAAAAAAGGTAATGAAAGTTTAGAAGTAATCTATCCATCAAAATTAATTAAAATAGAACAAAAAGAAAACAAATTACAAGTTATTAGACTTGATGATTCAAAAGAATCTAATATGTTCCAAGGTACAGTTAATGCAAATTTAAACAATGCAATAATTGGTTTAACAAAAGGATTCACAATTGAATTAGAAATTAAAGGTGTAGGTTATAAAGCAAAAGTTGAAGGAAATAACTTAAATTTAGCTTTAGGTTTCTCACACCCAGTAAACTTAGAAATTCCAAAAGGAATTAAAGTTGAAGCACCTTCTCAAACAGAATTAAAATTAACAAGTGCTGATAAAGCAAAAGTTGGTCAATTTGCTGCAATTATTCGTCAATACCGTAAACCAGAACCTTACAAAGGAAAAGGTATCCTTTATAAAGGTGAACAAATTGTACGTAAAGTTGGTAAAACAGCTGATAAGAAAAAATAATAGGATAGGAGTAATATAATTTATGAAACGTATTAATTTTAATAAATCAGAACAACGTAAATTACGTCACAAAAGAACTTTTAAAAAAATTAAAAGTATTGACAATGGCCTTCCTCGTTTATTAGTAACTAAATCTAATGCACACATCAGCGCACAATTAATTGATGACAATCAAAACAAAACTCTTGCTTCTTCTTCTTCATTACAATTAAAATTAAAAAATGGTAATAAAGAAAACGCTAAATTAGTTGGTACAGATATTGCTAAAAAAATTCTTGCTTTAGGAATTAGTGAAATTAGTTTCGACCGTGGTGGTTCAAAATACCATGGACGTGTAGCTGCCTTAGCAGTAGCCGCTAGAGAAGCTGGATTAAAATTCTAATAAGGAGAAATTAAAAAATGGAAAACCAAAAAGAACAAAAACCAGTTAAATCAACTAATAATGTAGTTCAAAGCTCAACATCTGTAAATGAAGAAAGAGTAATTGAAATTAAAAGAATCTCTAAAACTACAAAAGGTGGACGTGTTATGCGTTTTAGTGCTTTAGTAGTTGTTGGAGATAAAAAAGGTAATGTAGGATTTGGAATGGGAAAATCTAACGAAGTTCCAGATGCTATTAAAAAAGCTATTAAAAAAGCAAACAACAATATTACTAAAGTTAAAATTAGTAAAAAAGGAACTGTTTATCACGAAGTAATTGGTAAACATGGAGCTTCTTCAGTATTATTAAAACCAGCTAAAGAAGGTAAAGGAATTGTTGCAGGTGATACAGTTCGTGCTGTTGTTGAATTAGCAGGTTTCCAAGATGTTTATACTAAATCATTAGGTTCAAACACTTCAATTAACGTTATTAGAGCAACAATTGCTGGATTAAAACAACAATTTAGTCCAAAAGACATTGCTAAATTACGTGATAAAGAATTAAAAGATTTATAAGGAGAAATATAGATCATGGAATTACACAACTTAGAATATACTAAAGGTAGTAGAGATCAAAAAACTAAAAGAGTTGGTCGTGGTCATGGTTCAGGAATGGGTAAAACAAGTACTCGTGGACAAGATGGTCAAAAATCAAGAAAATCAGGACACACTCGTTTAGCTTTTGAAGGTGGTCAAACTCCACTTTATCGTCGTGTTCCTAAAATTGGATTTAACAACATCAACTTTGCTAATGAATATAATGTAGTTACTTTAAAAACATTAGAAACAATTGATGCAAAAGAAATCAATTTAGATGTTTTAGTAGAAAAAAGAATTATTTCTAACCCTAAATTACCTATTAAAGTAATTGGTAATACAAAAGTAACAAAATCATATAAAATTATTGCACATAAATTCACTAAAGGTGCTTTAGAAGCTTTAAAAGAAGCTAAATGTGAAATTGAAATTATTAAATAATTTGAAAAATAAAATTATTTAGTGTATAATCTAAAAAAATTATATTTTAATTAATCAATAAGGCATAGGTAGATAATGAACAAGAATAATATAGGGATGAAGAGTCGTTGACAAGAATTTAAGTCAATTTTTACTAATAAAAAAGTATTGACTGCAATTTTTGTTACATTAGCTATTCTTATATTGTTTAGAATTGGTTCAATTCTTCCTATGCCTTATATTCGTTTAAGTGATCAATTATTAAATAATACCTCTTCTAATAATAGCACTTTCTTTGATATGATGAATTTACTTGGTGGTGGTGGTTTATCTAGAATTTCTATTTTTGCAATTGGTATTTCACCTTATATTACTGCACAAATTATTATGCAATTACTTTCAACTGAACTAATACCTCCTTTAGCTAGGATGGTTAAGAGTGGTGAAAGAGGTAGAAAAAAAATAGAAATTATTACAAGAATAGTAACATTACCAATTGCTGCAATACAAGCTTATGCAATTTTAACAATGGTGACTTCTAATACTGCACAAGATGGTAGTCAATTAGTTACTTTTGCATCATCAATGACTTTTGAACAATTCTCTCCAACATTTTATTTCTTCTTTATTGCTTTAATGTTATCAGGAACATATATTTCAATTTTCTTAGGTGACTTAATTACAAAAAGAGGTGTTGGTAATGGAATGACTTTAATTATCTTAGCTGGTATATTATCTTCATTCTTTAACTCATTTGGGATTGTATTTGCGGCTTTTAAAGATATTTCAACAACAAACCCAGTAATTGTACAAGTAATTGCTTTTATGGTTTATGTTGTATTCTATATCTTATTATTACTAGCTGTTGTATTTATTAATGGTTCCGTCCGGAAAATACCAATTCAACAAATTGGTCAAACATTATCTAAAAATCCAGAAGAATTATCATATTTACCAATTAAGATTAATGCAGTAGGGGTTATTCCAGTAATCTTTGCTTCATCAATTATGACAATCCCTTCAACAATATCACAATTCTTAGATCAAACATCAAGTAGTGCTATTGTTATTAATAATTATTTTTCTTTAAATAGTTATACAGGTATCTTATTGTATTTTCTTTTAATTATTTTATTTACATTCTTCTATAGTTATGTACAATTAAATCCTCAAAAAATTTCTGATGATTTTAAAAAGTCTGGTAGGTTTATTCCAGGTATTAAAGTAGGTAATGATACTGAAAAACATATTGGTAAAATTATTTTTAGAGTTAACTGAATTGGTGCACCATTCTTAGGAATTATTGCAACATTACCATATTTAATTTCTTGTATATGACCAATTATTCCTTCTAATGCTGCATTAGGTGGAACAGGTATTGTTATTATTGTTTCTGCAACAGTAGAAGTTTGACAATCAATTAAATCAACAGCAACAACAACAAATTATCAATATAAAAGAAAAGAAATTGAACAAGGTTTATTTGATTCTAGTAGTGAATCTAAACTATGATAAAAAAGGAATAAAAATGAAAATTATTTTATTAGGAGCACCTGGTGCAGGAAAAGGTACTATTTCTGATTTATTATCTAAAGATCAAAATTTAGTACATATTTCAACAGGTAATTTATTTAGAGAAGCAATTCAAAAAGATGATGATTTATCTTGACAAATTAAAAACATCTTAAATGCTGGTGGATTAGTTAGTGATGATATTACAAATGCAGTTGCTAGAAATGCAATTTTAAAAGTATGTAATGAAAATAAAGGATTCATCTTAGATGGTTATCCTAGAACAATTAATCAAGCTAAATTTTTAGATACTATTGTAGATATTGATAAAGTCTTTTATTTAAAAGTAGATAATGATGCTTTAATTAAAAGAATAATTGGTAGAAGAGTTTGTCCAAATTGTAATGCAATTTATAATATTAATTTATTAGAACTTAAACCAAAAATTGAAAATGAATGTGATGTTTGTCATAGTGTTTTAGTGCAAAGAAAAGATGACAATTTAGAAACAGCACAAAAAAGAATTGATAAATATAATGAAGAAACATTTCCATTAATTGAGTTTTATAAAGCTAAAAATAAACTTGTTGAAATTAATGGTTTAGATACAATTCAAAATATTTATAACAATATTTTAAAATATGAGTAAAGTAATTATAAAAACTAAAGATGATATTGCAAAAATTAAACAAGCAGTAGCTATCTGAAAAAAATGTCGTAAAGTAATTAGAGATTTTGTAAAACCAGGAGTAAGTTTATTAGAAATTGATGAACTTGCTAAAAACACAATTATTGAAAATGGAGGAAAACCTACATTTTATAAAAAATATGGTTTTCCAGGCAATATTTGTATTTCAGTGAATCAATGTGTGATTCATGGAGTCCCAACCAACTATATAATTCAAGAAAAAGACATGATTACATTTGATGTAGGTGTAACTTATGAAGATCATGTCTGTGATGCAGCATTCACTGTGATAGTTGGTCACAACCCAATTGCTAAACAAATCAATGATATTTGTTTAGCTGCTATTTATCATGCTGCTAGTTCAATTATCCCTAATGTTACAACTAATATGTCATTAGCTAAAAGAATACAAAATTTTGTAGAAGTTAATGGCTATAAAGTATTACATGACTTTACAGGTCATGGTTGTGGTAATGAACTACATGAAGAACCTATGATACCAAATTATTATAGCAATCTCTTCAAAAAAGAAGTTTTAAGACCAAACATGGTAATATGTATAGAACCGATGATTTTAACAGATGATAATGCTTATATTATTGATCCAAAAGATCAATGAAGTGTTATTTCTAAAAATCAAAAGTTGACATGCCATTGAGAACATATGATTCTAATTACTGAAAATGGATATGAAATCTTAACAGGAGAAGATAATTAATGGCAGTTAATCAAAATAACGATTCAAATAATAAAATTAAAATGTTAGGTAAAATTACTGAAATCCTTCAAGGTGGTCAATTTAAAGTTAAATTAGAAAATGACGTAATAGTGACTGCACACGTATCAGGTAAAATGAGAGTTTATAAAATTAACATCTTACCGGGTGATACAGTAGAAGTTGAGTTGAGTCCTTATGACTTAACACGTGGTAGAATTACTTATCGTCAACGTTAGACAAAAGGAAATTTTATGAAAGTAAGAGCATCAGTTAAACCTATTTGCAAAGATTGCAAAATTATTAAAAGAAAAAATGTAGTACGTGTTATTTGTAAACACGCAAAACACAAACAACGTCAAGGATAATTTTATAAAAAAGGAGAATTTATAAAAATGGCACGTTTATTTGGTGTTGATATTCCTAATGATAAAAGAGTGTTAATTTCTTTAACATACATTTATGGTATTGGAAAATCAACTTCTGCACAAATTTTAGCAAAAGCTAAAATTGACCCTAACAAAAGAGTAAAAGATTTAACAGAAAATGAATTAGCTGAAATTCGTAGAATCGCATCTGAATTTACAATTGAAGGTGACTTAAGACGTCAAACAGCAATGGATATTAAAAGATTAATGGAAATTGCTTCATATAGAGGTATTAGACACCGTCGTGGATTACCTGTTCGTGGACAAAGAACTAAAACAAATGCAAGAACACGTAAAGGTCCAAGAAAAACAGTTGCAAACAAAAAAATCGAATCTAGATAATAAATAAAGGAATTATTAATTATGGCTAAAAAGAAAAAATTAACCTTTACAAACGGATGTGCACACATCCATGCAACTAAAAACAACACAATCATTACAATTACAGACGAACAAGGTAATGCAATTTCATGAGCATCTTCTGGATCAATTGGATACAAAGGCTCTAAGAAAAAAACACCATACTCAGCTGGTGTAGCTGCTGAAGCTGCAGCAAAACAAGCTTATGACTTAGGTTTAAGAAGTGTAACAGTAAATGTAAATGGTACAGGTTCTGGTAGAGATACTGCAATCCGTAGCATTCATACTGTTGGATTACAAGTTACTAAAATTAGTGATGTAACTCCTATTCCACACAATGGTTGTAGACCTCCTAAAAAACCTCGTTAATTTTAAGGGTATATAATTATGGATAAATTTTTAAAATACAAAATTGAACCTAAATTTATTGACAGAACTGAAAATAAAGCAGTTGTTGTTTTAGAACAACTTGAAAAAGGTTTTGGACAAACATTAGGTAATTCTTTAAGAAGAATTTGCTTATCAAGTATTCCAGGTGTGAGTATGTTTGCAATTAAAATTCCAGGCGTATCTCATGAATATGGACCAATTGAAGGAGTTGAAGAAGACGTTACTAAAATCATTTTAAATTTAAAAAAATTAGTTATTAAATTTAAAGGTGATGAAAGTGATATGGCTAAATTAAGTTCAACTCCAGTTGAAACTTGACCAACTTTAAAAATTAAAGCAAATGGACCATCAAATATTACAGCTGCTGATATTGAATGTCCAGAACAATTTGAAGTTTTAAATAAAGACTTACACATCGCTACATTAACTAATAAAGTAAAATTTGAGTTAGATATTTATGCAAGAATCGGTAGAGGATTTGTAAGTTTTAATGAAAATAAAGAATACTTAAATGTATTATCAATTATTCCAACAGATTCTAGTTTTTCTCCAATCATTGGATTTAATTATGAAGTTGAAGAAGTTAAAACTTCTAAAATTTCTACAAGTGATAAATTAACATTAACAGTAGCAACTAATGGTACAATTACAGCTGCTGATGCAATTGCTAAATCAGCAAAAATCTTAGCTGCTCATTTAGAACCTTTAATTGAAATTAATGAAAAAATTAGAGAACAACAAGTATTTAAAGAATTACAAGAAGCTACTATAACAGTTTCATTAACACCAATTGAAGATTTAGAATTCAGTGTAAGAGCTTATAACGCTTTAAAAGCTGAAGGAATTTCTTCAATTCAAGATTTATTAGAAAAAACAAAAGATGATATTTCTAAAATTAAAAATTTAGGAAGAAAATCTGTTCAAGAAATCATTGATACTGTTCACAATCGTGGTTTGAAATTAAAAGACGAAAAATAATTTTAGAAAGGATTAATAACTATGAGTTTTATTAATAAACCAGGTAAAACAAGAAGCTGAAGAGCAATGGTTACTCGTCAACAAGTTTCAGATGTATTAGCTTATGGACAAATTATCACTACTCACACAAAAGCTAAAGAAACTCAAAGACATGTTGAACGTCTAATTACTAGAGCTAAAAAAGATACAGTTGCTAACAGAAGAATTGCAGCAGGAATCTTATTAGATACTAAAGATTTTAGTAAAGATGATTTAGTTAAAAAATTATTTAACGAAACTGCTAAAAAATACGAAAAAAGACCAGGTGGATACACAAGAGTATTAAAATTAGATAATAGACCTGGAGACAACACTGTAGAAGCAATTTTACAATTAGTTTAATATATTTAAAAATGAGACATTAGTTTGTCTCATTTTTATTTTCATTTAATTATCAAATAAAAGATATGAACTATCTTATTGCAATGATAGAAATCCAGAATATAGATTTATAAATATTATGTGTCAAATTTAGGGAGCAGTCATTTAAGTGTGTCTATTATTAAATAATAATTAAATTTATTATAT